>QIDD01000169.1 GCA_003230355.1 Methanobacteriota archaeon | reverse complement strand
TATAGAGGTGAAAAAGAAAAATGCAAAACACACCGGAAGACTGCTCATGGCAGCAGGTCTACAAGCTAAACGGCATCATGCTCAACGCAGACGAAGACTTCGACTCAATCGAACTCGATGAACTCGACGAAATAGCAATCGGATTTTCCAGCCCACTGAACAGCATAGTCAAATTCGACGTGCCAGAGATAATTCTCAGACATTAGGGAAAAACAGTTGAAGAAAAAAAGTGTTTAATCGAAGGACAGGATGGCATATGAAGCTTGAAATTGACTTAGTTCCATCAACCGCTTGGTATTCAAATCTGAGAAAAAAAGTCTCCCAAAAAGATTGGGATAAGATTAGAAAACAGAGTTATGCTGATGCAAATCATAAATGTGCAATCTGCGGTGCTGAAGGAAGATTAAACTGTCACGAAAACTGGGAATACAATGATAAAAATCATATTCAAAAGTTAAAAGGTTTTATTGTATTATGTAATGATTGCCATATGATTAAACATATTGGATTTGCAGGAATTCAGGCTTCAAAAGGATTGCTTGATATGGATAAATTGATAGAACATTTTATGAAAGTTAATGAGGTGGATATAAAAGTTTTTGAGACTCATTACAACCAATCCTTTGATCAGTTCACTGAAAGGTCAAAACATCCGTGGGAAACAGAATTATCAAAGTGGGCAGGATTAATAACTCCTCACTAATTTAACCTCTGCATATCTCATTTCCTTTACGCCTTTGAAAATCAGAATCACCTATGAAACATTAAAATATTATGACGCCTGAATGGATAGTGTTAAATGAGAATTTAGGACTTGGTGAAAAGATATGATACAAAAGGTTTCCGAATCAGAGGTTTCAAGAGCGATAATTGAGGGATTTACACAGGATCTATTGGATCACACATCGACAGATGTAATCATCGTGGGATCCGGGCCGGCCGGGCTCACCGCTGCGCATTACCTCGCAAAACAGGGGATACGCACGCTGATAATCGAGCGCAACATCTATGCCGGCGGAGGATTCTGGCAAGGCGGATTTCTATTCCCGAAGACCGTGGTCCAGGCGCCGGGAAACGAGATAATCGAAGAGCTAGGGATACAGATGGACGAGGTCAAGCCCGGACTCTACATAGCTGACTCATTCAGAGTAGTATCAAAGCTGCTTTCCGAGACAGCGGAATCAGGGGCGAAGCTATTGAACAGCACCTATGTGGACGATGTTATATTCAAAGATGGAAGGGTTACAGGGGTTGTTGTCAACTGGTTCCCTATAACGCAGATGCCAAAGTTCATCACATGCATGGACCCAATCGCGCTAGAGGCAAAGGTTGTAATCGACGCTACAGGACACGACGCATTTATATCAACCCGTGCAAGAGAGATTTTGGGTCTTGAAAAAATTGATCCAACTAAAAGGAGGCACGGCGGGATGAATATAGATGAGGCGGAAGAAGCAGTTGTTGCGCATACTGGCGAAACAGAAATACCCGGCCTTGTAATCTGCGGAATGGCTGTTGCAACAATCAACGGAACGCCGCGAATGGGCCCGATATTTGGCGGAATGCTACTTTCAGGGAAGAAGGCGGCTGAGATTGTGACCAACATAATCAAAGGCACAATCATCGTTGAAAAATAAAAGTGTGGGTTGATTTAGATGGTTCTGGTATACGGAGAGCCCATCAAACGCTGGAGCTGCGAGTTTGCAGAGTGCGGCGCGCGGTGCTGCAAGGCAGGCCGAGAAGTCACAATAGGTGATATTAAAAGAATCGCCAGCGGCACCGGACTTGCGCCTGAAGAGTTTCTGGAAAGCCTTGAGAACAAAGGCGGGCTCTTTCACCTTAAAGGCAAAGAAGACCGGTGCACATTTCTCGCAGATGACCTCTCATGCAGCCTTCATGAAAAAGGGCTTAAACCAATTTTTTGCCAGATGTACCCCTTCAAATTCGACGGGATCATCTATGCAGACGACCTTATCCTCAAAGTTAGGGTGACCAAGGATTGTCCAAACATCGGCACTGGAAAAAAGCTTACAGAGGATTTTGAAATATCAATAGAAGCCCTTGGAAACCGATTTCTAAGGGATATAGAGGATTTCAAACGATTCAAATCAGAGGGCAAGGATTTCAAGGAGATCCTAAAATCCCTGTAACCGGATATCGAAAGTATTATCTGTTAGTAAATGGATTGAGTTAAACATGGAAGAGACTGGCACGCCACGGGTTAAAAAAGGTCTGGCCCAGATGCTTAAGGGCGGGGTGATAATGGATGTGACCACTGCGGATCAGGCGGTTATCGCTGAGGAGGCTGGCGCAGTCGCTGTAATGGCGCTTGAACGTGTGCCCGCGGACATCCGTGCCGAGGGCGGTGTTGCACGCATGGCTGACCCGCTAAAGATTCAAGAGATAATGGACACCGTGACCATTCCTGTGATGGCGAAAGTTAGAATCGGTCATTTCGTGGAAGCCCAGATACTTCAGGGCATGGGTGTGGATTACATTGATGAAAGCGAGGTTTTGACACCTGCCGATGAGTTTAATCATGTTGATAAGTGGAAGTTCACGGTGCCCTTTGTCTGCGGTGCGAGGGATCTTGGTGAAGCGCTGCGAAGGATTGCTGAGGGTGCGGCGATGATTCGGACGAAAGGCGAGGCTGGGAGCGGGAACATTGTGGAGGCTGTGCGTCATGTGCGGGCGGTTACAGGCATGATCAAGCGGCTGCAGGGCATGGATGAAGACGAGCTTTACACGGCGGCTAAGGAGATTGGTGCGTCGATTGATCTTGTGCGTGAGGTTCGAAAGCTTGGGAGGCTGCCGTTGGTCAACTTTGCGGCGGGTGGTATCGCTACACCTGCGGACGCCGCATTAATGATGCAGATGGGCAGCGACGGCGTGTTTGTGGGGTCAGGCATTTTCAAGTCAAAAGACCCGGCGCCCAGGGCGAAGTCCATAGTTTTAGCCACCACCCATTTCGACGACCCGAAAACTCTTGCCGAGGTCTCAAAAGGTCTTGGTGAGCCTATGAAGGGAATCGATATTAAAACCTTGAAAGAGGAAGAGCTGCTCCAAACACGGGGAGTTTAAGGGAGTTTAAGATATTGTATGGTTGGAATTGGACCTATCCAATTAAATTATGATGACCCTTGCAAATTTATCGTGTCAGTAGGAACAGTTCTAGTCTCTATTGGAGCTGTTCTTACTTATCAGGCAGGTTCTCTTTTTTTAGGCACCTCCGATCTAAATTATAAACTGTATTTGGTATTTATTCTACCAGGGTGGCTCATCTTTGGACTTGGTTTTGGAATGATACTTTTGGGATGG
>QIDD01000168.1 GCA_003230355.1 Methanobacteriota archaeon | reverse complement strand
GGTTCAGAAGATTGGTCTTAGGTTTGAGCACACCCTCCTGCACCTCCACGCCGATTACAGCCGGTTTATTCTGCCGAAACACTGTATCCGGTATCAGCCGGATCTTAGTGGGTCGAACTAGCCCGTCAAGTTCCTCTTTTTTCTCCCGGAATTTCAGGTCTTTCACCCACTCCTCATAGTCTTCAATGATCTTGTAGATAACCTTGTTTTCAATGATGTTTACGCCGAGATCAAGGGCTCTGGCCTGCGCGTCCGGCAGAATTGATACATTAAATGCAAGCACAACTGCACGGGTTTTATCACGTTCTTTTACCGCCGCCGCCTCAACGACATCGCGTTTTGACACGTCCCCTACCTCTGCGATTCTGATGGGTATTTCACTTTCAGTAAGCAGTTTAATCATGGCTTCAAGTATTCCGATTGTGTCAGCCTTTACAACAACTCCGGCTTCTTCGGATTTAACGGTTACAGCCTCCTGTTCAGCTTCAAACTCCCGGCGCACACGCTCCTCTTCTCCGCGGGCGACCACGTAGAGCTGCGAGCCTGCCAGGGCCTCATCGATTTTTGGCGCGGCAATCTTTATTCCGCTAGCTGCAAAGGCCTCAGAGATGTGGTTGAAGCGAAACTTAGGGTCTCGTATCTCGTCAAGAACCCGGGGTTTTAATATCGCGCGAACAGTGCTAAAGATTGTGCCTCGTTTGCCGCCGATTGCGATGGTGTCGCCTTTTTTCAGTCTGCCGTCAAAGAGTATAACATCGATTGTTGTTCCAAGCCCGCGCTCTTCCTTAACCTCAAGAATTGTGCCGCGCCCCGGTGAATCAGGGCTTATCTCGAGGCGTTCGCCCAGAAACCTTTGTGACAGGCCGGTTAGAAGCACGAGTAGCTCAGGAATGCCTTCGCCGGTTATCCCGCTTGCAGGCACGATTGCGATCTGTTTTTCAAACTGCTCCACACGGTCAAAACGCTCAGACTGAAAACCATGTTCGTGAAGCGTGCCCACAACCTCGTAGAGCCGGTTTTCAACAACTGCCTGGACTTCGCTGGTTTGGGATGCGTTGGATTTGGTGAAGGACTCGCCGGGAAGTGCCTTCCAACCCTGGATGCGGTCTATCTTGTTCAAAACCAGGATAAAGGGTGTTTTAAAGGTGCGAAGAATTGCAAGCGACTCAAGGGTCTGGGGCTGAAAGCTCTCGTTTATATCGACTACGAGTACCGCGATGTCTGCAAGCGCGCCGCCACGTTTTCGAAGAGTTGTAAACGCCTCATGACCTGGTGTGTCGATTATAAGCAGCCCTGGTATTTTAGCCTCGATATTCATGAGCTTTAGCAGGGGTCCGCTGACCTTTTTTATCACGTCAACAGGTATCTCAGTCGCTCCGATGTGCTGTGTGATGAGCCCGGCCTCCCGATCTGCAACTGTGGTTCCTCTGATCTTGTCAAGCAGTGTTGTCTTCCCATGGTCCACGTGGCCGAGAACTGAAACAATTGGCTGGCGAATCGCCTTCTTCATAGGTGAAGATAAAGGAGCGGGGGTTTATAAAAATTCTCATAGAAAAACTTACGCTGGCACAGAGGGGTGAATCGAAAATGAGTTTACTGGGCTAGAGGGATTTTTTCAACAGTCATCCGCCGGTAGATGATCGGGCACACGGTGGATGTAAAGATTGCGAGAAAGATTATTGCAGCCTCAAGGGCTTCATCGATTATTCCAAGTCTGCGTCCAACCTCTGCCGCTGCGATTACAAGGCTGAGATTTGATGTGAGAAGGATTCCGGCTGCAACCGATTCTTTCAGTGAAAGCGACTTGTAGTTGACAAGGATTGTGGGCAGAATCTTTACGAGAAACGCGATGAAAACCAGGGGCGGCACGATTAGAAGACCGCTTCGGTTCAAGAGAAGGTCGAATCGGAAGTTTATCCCTACGTTTATGAAAAATATTGGTATGAGAAAACCATATCCAATGGCATAGAGTTTTTCTTCAAGAATGGATCCTCCGCGAAAGAGCATGCTAATAAGGACGCCTGCAAGAAATGCTCCGAGGATCTCTTCAACGCCTACAACCCCTGAATAGGCTACAAAGCTAAGCATTATGGCTATTGTCGCTCTGACCCCGACCTCTGTTGGCTGGTCAGGTTTAAACCAGCTTGAGAGAAACTCCGGGAAGTGCCAGAGCACCTTTTTACCGATGAGATATGCCGCGGCGTAGGCTATGAAAAGCGAGGATACTACAAATATGGGCAGCTCTCCTGATTTTCGCAGCGATACCGAATAAAATGTCAAAAGTAGGATTGTGAGAAAGTCTGCAACCATTGCCGTGAGAAGGATTGACTGTCCTTCCCCGGATTTGGAGATGCCGAGATCGCGAAGAGTGGGGACCACAACGCCCAGCGAAGTTGTTGAAAAAATAAGGGCGAGTATAAAGCCGTATCCCATGGCCAGCGCTCCAAGATAGGACAGCGCAAGAATCAGGCTAAATGCGATTAGTCCTTTGAAAATATTTCCCCAGCCGCGAGATTCAATCTGGTTGAAATCGATTTCAAGCCCTGATAGAAACATGAGAAAGATAAAACCGAGGAGCGCGAGAAAATCAATCGCAAAATCATCGGATATAATGTTCAGTAGATTTCGCCCGATAATTATTCCAAAGAGTATTTCCACAACGATTATCGGCGCCTTCAGTCTTTGAGACAGAAAGTGAGCTAGCAGTGCAAGGATTGTTATCAGTGCAAGGGGCTGAAGCGAGAGTTCCATAGGCCGGATTTATCCTTTTACAGCTAAGATGGACTTAGGCGCGTTGTGCACGATGCTGTCGCCGAGATCGTCTTTCAATAGGGTTGGGCTGCCCCAGGGGAGGATTGTCAGATCATAATCCCCGCTTTTAACAAGCTTAACTGTTTCAATGTTCGCGTTTCCTTCAAAGCTGATTTTCTCCACTTTAAAGTCATGGGTCTGTCCTTCATCGCGAAGACTTTGATAGGCGTTTTCAATGAGTTCTGATTCTTCGAGGACCATAATATCAATCTGTGAATGGAATATCTCTCCAAAAAGCCGGGCCATCTCAAAGCTCACGCTCAGCGCCTTAGAGGCGTCAGCAAGAAGCAGAATCCGCTTATAAGGCTTGAAATGCCGCGAGACAAGAATCGGCGTGTCAAAACGCTCAAGAAGCCGTTTGATAATGCTTTTTTTCAGTATCTTTTCAAAATAGTTCATCTCCTCAGGATCAACAACAATGAGATCTGCTCCCTTGGCATGTTTTTCAACGGCACCTGTGAGATCACCCCCCTCAATTTCTATTGACGCCGGAAGATCAAGCAGGCTCAAAACCTTGCGCTCCTCACCGACATACTCCTTTTTATT
>QIDD01000167.1 GCA_003230355.1 Methanobacteriota archaeon | reverse complement strand
TCACACAAAAAGAAAGGTGCATCGGTGTTGAGCGAATTATTATACACATTCTTTGGAGAAATTTGTCGAAAGCAAATTTCGGGTTTTTGGGTGCGCCTATTAGCGTTGCTAATATTATTCGTGTTACAAATAAGTGCTTTTTCCATAAAAAGGCTTGCAAAGCCTTCGACGGGATTTGAACCACTGCGCAGGACTGACGCCCTAGCGCTCTACCCAAAAATAACTGCAAATGGGTTCAAATCAGGTTGAGACAGTGCGACCGCCGGGATTTGAACCCGGGTAACTAGCTTTTTGCGCTGATTCAGACTCTTATTGTGTGTCTGTCTGAAGAGGCTTGGCAAGCTAGTGTACTACCAGACTATACTACAGTCGCAAGGGATGAGTGTGGTTTACCGATAGTATTATATTAATCTTAGGGTTTGATAAGGTTTTATGGATAGGAAAAGTTTGGGTACGGTTCTTTTGATTTTAGGTATTTTGGCTTGGCCAATCGGTTATGTTTTGAAGGCTACTGTGTTTCCAGGTATTCGGCCTGTGCCTGATATATTGGTCCCCCACTTGCTGGGTATTATTCCAGGTGTGTTTTTGCGTGGGAGCAAGGTTTTGAAGCGGCTTACTGGAAAAGGCTAGGTTTTGGCTGGGTGCTTTGACCTGGGGATTTATCTGAATTTGTCCTCTTCTTTTTCCCGTATCAGATCCAACGCTCTTCCTGTGCCTGTGAATTTCAAGCCCTTTATCACCGCCACAGGTATGCCTTCTGATCCGTCGCCTGTGACCAGGTTTACCGCGCTTGCAATGCAGTCTGCAACAGCCACCCGAGTGCTTTCAAGTGTTCTTCCGTAGAGGTCTGTTTCGCCGCGGCGGTCCCAGAGTGTTGTGAGTCCTGACGCGCCGATTGCAACGCCTACCGAGCCTAATCTGAAGGGCCGGCCGAATGAGTCGGATATTACTACGCCGATGTGTTTGCCCAGTGTTTTTTCTATCTTCCGCCGTATATCTTCTGCAGCACGGTCAGGGTCAAGGGGCAGAAGCTTGACTTTGCCTTCTACAACATTGCTTGAGTCGATCCCTGCGTTTGCGCAGACAAAGCCGTCAAGGGTCTCTGTAATAATAAAGTTCGGCCCTGTGAGAACGATCTCCCGGCTCTCCTGCAGGATAAGCTCAACGATACGCGGGTCTTTTTCGGTTGCATCGGCGAGTTTTTTTGCCTCAACTGTTGGAACCACAGTTTCCAGATCCACAAGCCGGCCCTGCGACTTAGAAACAATCTTTTCAGTAACTAAAACTATGTCATCGTCCTCCAATGCCAGGTCGATATTTTCAAGCACGCTGAGAATGATCTGCGCAAGGTCGTCGCCCTCTTTTATCATAGGCAGCTTAAGCCCGATTATCTCCATCGAAAAAGGGCTGTGAGAGAGAAGAATAAGTATTTTGCGTATGGCGCCAGCCTACAAAGCTTGTCTGACTGGATTTTTTGCTGCTCTAAAGCTCTGCTTTAAATTTCGTGGAAACGAAGTGATTTCTTTTATGTTAAATCAGCGTCGAGTAAATCCACCCTTTTCCCATTCCACCTTTTAACTGTGCTATGCGCCTCTGGCTACAGCCCCAGCCAAAATGCGGCCCAAAAAATATTACCTGCAAAAATCTAGGCCAAAAAAACAAATCACACAAAACCGTGGTCGAAAAAAGGGACCGCCCCAATCGAACCTGGTGTTCGATTGAACTTTTCGGTGTCGAGCGACTGAAAGCGAGATGAAATCGATGCTTGAAGGAGGGTGACAAAAGCCTCCGGAGGGATTTGAACCCTCGGCCTGCTGATTACGAATCAGCCGCTCTGGCCAGTCTGAGCTACGAAGGCGTTTTTATTTTTATTTCTCTCATGTTGTGTTTTTATTATTATGTTTGTTTGACTGTTATTTGGATTTCTATCTTTTGACCTGGGTTTTTCATCTTTTCGATGAGTGCTTTATCAAGTTGTTTTGAGCTTTTGTCTGCTTTTATCATCAGCGTGCGGCTGCAGATATATTCGCTTGTACGTGCTACTATGTCTGTTGGGTGTGTGAACGTGAGGTTTGGATGTCCTCTGCCTTTTATTATTTCTGTTATCCCGCCGGCTGTGATTGTCACGGTTATTTCTGCACCTGGGTTTTGAGCCTGTTTTTTGAATCTGGTGCTCAGATCACTGCTTCCCTTGTCTGAGGCGACAGCTATTATGCAGTTTCCCCGTGGTGTGAGATCCCTGTTTTTTGTGAACTCAAAGGTTGTTTTATGTGTGCTCCGAATGTTTCTGTGTCCGAAGGCGGTTATCTGTTCTGCCATGGTGTGAGGTTTTCACTGCTCATTTAAAATATTTTTTCCGGAGTAGTCTGAAAGGTTTATATATGTGTTGTGGGCGCTGATTTGAATATGGGGATGCGCTTTTTGATGCTGTTTTTAGTTGTGTTTGCCTTCACCGGCTGTATCGAGTCTGGAAGCTTCGATGTTGCCGGCGACGTCAGTTCTATCAATCTGCCGGATTTTATTGGCGGGAACGGCGGCGATGAAACAGTTGATGTTAGTTCTCTAACTTCGACTGGGGATTTGGCTGTGCCCGTAACGTCTCTTCCAAGTCACTATTTAAGGAGCAGTGAATCAGGCTCATATTCAGAGTCCTTTTCACTTGTTGGCCTGCCTTCCACAAGTATTGTTTGGCGTGTTGAACTGGACCCATTTGAAAAAACATTCCAGTCGATTTCCGAGGGTTCGAATAGCAAGACGGAGTTTGTTGTTGAGTCTATAACCTTTAAGGTTGAGGTTGAGAACCGCAGTGACCTCTACCGGCTGGCAGCGCACCGGGGCATCTACACATTCATCGCTGAGACAGAGAGTCCAGTGGAGATTGAAAACGCCCGTGCCTATGGCAGCGCAGATGAGGTTGTGCAAACAGTCTTTGTGGCAGGACTTAAAAACGCGCTTTCCTATGATCTAGGGTCTCTTCGGAATTAGCTTTTGAAGTGATGTTCGCGCGTGGATGAGCAGCGGATTTTTACTGCCAAAGTAGGATTTGTTTTCCAGCATCTCCTTTCTCAGGTTGTCGCCCGGTATTTCGATTCCTGCCGACCCGATTTCCTCGATGTGATGTGCATCTGAACCAGCTGTTACAGCGAGGCCGTGTTTTTCTGAATAGGCCAGCGCCTTTTTATTCGATGATTCGAAGAGGCACCGCGAGTTATAAACTTCAACTGCGTCCACTGGCGGCTGGATTTCAGTAATGCCTTTTAACCTGTTGAATCTGAAGGTGTCAAAGGGGTGTGGAACTGAGATTACCGCGTCCTGCGCCTTCATCTCGTCAATCACTTCAAAGAGGCTTCGAGACTTTATC
>QIDD01000166.1 GCA_003230355.1 Methanobacteriota archaeon | reverse complement strand
AGCTTGAGAGCTTGAACATAGCAAAAGTAAACCGGAAATTTGGTAAAACAAAACTCTATACATTGAATACCGAAAATGAGATCGTCAAGAACCTCCTGCAAATAGAAAAACAGCTTATCACAGGAGCCACCGACAGCAACCCAAAATCGAAAGCGGCGGCCGTAGAGGCGTAGTCAGTCCAGCCAAGGATGGCGGTTGGCTTTTTGACGTATGGGGGATATACGAGGCGAAGGGTTTGGGCGGGAGCGATAGCGTAGCCGCATACCCGCCTGTTAAACGACCCGAGCCGAAGGCTGGGCAAGGTTGCGATAGCGACCGAAGAGTTCGGCTTTGCCGGTAACAAGACACGTGTTTTCAGTCTCCAAAGACCTCATCAAAACCCACATAACTGAAGCCAGATACGCTCCGTTAGGGGGGACATTGCCAGTCATAATTTCACTCTTTTAAGTTGTCTTGTATCTTACAATACGTACAAGCGCATATCTCTTTTTCCTTTTTGTCAGACGAGTGGTTTATCGCTCCTGCGGGACATCTACTATAACATGCTGCGCACTCAATACAGTCTGTTCTATCAAGGACTTTTGCTTTACCATCCTCAATTGTAAAAACACCCTTCGGGCATATCTGGAAACACAGCCTGCAACCAATACATAATTCCGTATTTACCGAGATTTCAGGGATGTTAATCCCTTTATAAATTGATTTGAGGTTATATTTTACCAGGGGAGACCAGCCCTCAAATTCATTAATCAGATAAAAAGTACTGATGCCCAGAGTAATAGCTATCCCGATTGACCAACTGAGATCAAAGGACCTGGTAAGAAGGATGATACTGGTTACAACCCCTGTTGCACCAAGGGAATATAGAAAGGACCACTGTGATATCTGTTTAATCGGTCTGTAAGGATAGATAATAGCATGAACCACGGCAATAGAGTATAACGTGGGGAGAATAAACAAGAGTTTTGATGTATCAATGAAAAGATAAATGAAAGTGAGAACTGCGGTGAGAATAATCGGGCTGCCCATGGCCATTTCAATCCTTTGCCAAAGATCGAATCTCACTTTTCTTAACTCAGAATCGTCCCTATCCTTAAGAAAATCTTCAATGTATTCGATATATACCGGACCAAATACAGACACAAAACCGGTTTTCTGTTTAATAGCTTGTATATCCACCCCAGGGGCACATAGCTGGGGCAGAACAATTCTTTTGTGAGAGACCTGTTTTGATAACTGTGTCAGTTCGATTGCATGAATAATATTTATTTCTGAAAAATGTCCACTTAATGATGAACACCACACATTAATACCCCTACTGTCACATATTAAAAGCCAGTAATCCAATCCCTGAAGAGCGTTAGCAACTCGCCTCACGGTGAGTTCATAGTTTCCGGCAACTATCACAGGGGATCTGTCATCAGGATTACCGACCTTGTATAAGGCAACGGGTTCAGGTAGAGGAAATAAACGGAAGATAGTTTCCAATATCGTTCGAAACGGATGTGGTCTCAAATACTTTTGTGGAAGGTTCTTGATTTCCGGGATATAATCAAAATCTAGTTTTGATCTGAAAAAATTGTCAGATATGAGGATAAACACTACAATTAGTGCAGTCAATATCAAGGGGATTATCGGTATGATGGTATTCAAGTTAGAATCGAATGTCAAATAACGATTCATTATCATGAGAAAAACGAAGTACAAGCTCAGTAACTTGATAAATCGGATTTTTCTTCGAAGATTTCCTGTGGCCGTGACAAGATCTATTACGAAATATCCAATAAGACCCGTAACAAATGAATATGAGATAAAAAACGGCAAAAAAGATATACGATAGCTCCTTTCAATGAAAATCGAATGGAAAAGCTGCCCTATAAAAGTTATAAAAAAAATGATGGGCGGAACTACAAGTTTAACTTTTGTTGAAGTCCTCATTTTATTCCTCCATTTCTTACCGTCGTGTTTAGATAATAAAACTTTTCCCGCACTCGGCAGTGGGACAAGATTGAACAATCCCACCCGATTCTGAGTTCGCAGATATGTATTATCCATTACATTTTTGTGTGCAGACACGTTTCTTGATGCGGATGTCCCATGCCGCGGCAATGACCAGCGCCGCGAAACCCGTAAGTTCCAGCGGTTTGGAATAACTATCGTAGAACACCCAAGACAGCAGGCCGGCTGCTGCAAGACTAAGCAGCAGCGGGCCGGGATGCCTGTGCAGGCGATATGAGTAACCCATTCCCAGCAGGGCCAGGACCAATAATCCGGTGATTAGCTTCACCATCACGCCTTCATCGATTTCGACGCTGACGCCGATAAGCGATAACAGCGCCACGGCGGCCAGTGTGCCATAGCAGATGGCCACGGCCAGCAGGTTGGTTGCCGTCCCCAGCCAGGACAGCTTTGTTTTGAGTGTATCTTTTTCGATCATAGCAGTTCCTCCTTAAGTTAATTGATTTCGAAAACGTCGAAATGAACGCTCCACAAAAAACCTCATTCTAACCGCGCCTCCAGCATGTTCAGATCGCCTTTTAGTGCTTTCAACAAGTCCTCGTTGTTGAGGCGGTAATAGACCATCTTGCCGTCCTCGCGTTTGCTCAGCCAGTTCTGACCACGTAGCAGTTTCAACTGATGAGAAGTAGCAGCCGTGCCGAGTCCCAACACATGGGAGATGTCGCATACACACAACTCCCCTTCTGCCAGACAAAGTAAGATTTTCAATCTGGTGGTGTTGCCGAGCAACTTGTAGAGTTCAGCCAGTTCTGGCAGACGTTCCTCTTCTTTGGCCAGGATCGCCTGAATCGCTCTGACTTTGTCATGCTCAAAGCAGGAGATGACACTAATGTCTGCTTGTTTGGTTGCGGGAGTGACTTTTTTCATAACGTTTTTCATTTCAACCTTTTCGATAATGATAACATAGACCTGATTTTAGTTCCTTGCTTCGTGCATATAAATTTTGTGAACAGAAACGGCTTTTGGACAAAAAAAGTTTTACCCCAGCCAAAAGAGATTATGCCACACAAAGGTGCAGAAATTAGCCGTGTCTATCCTCTCTCCTCTCTCCTCTCCGTTCCTCTGTGCGATCTTCCAACCGAACCTGCTGTTCGACTAAAAGCCAACTGACTAGCTTACATCATTAGTATCACTTGACTTTAAGCCGAATCCAGAGGATGCAAATAGGCGAGCCGTCGCCCATCGCAGCGCTTTTCAACTATGTTTGAAAATGCAAAAGGTCTGTGAGTGCAGTTCACAATCTCTTATATAGATTCCCCTTTGCTCTCAGTTCTGCGTGATCGCCGGAATATCTTGAATACTTCCCACCAAACACTTCTCCATCAATCTTCATGTCCTCTTCTTCCCCTGCATAGACGAAA
>QIDD01000165.1 GCA_003230355.1 Methanobacteriota archaeon | reverse complement strand
CCGCTCTAACCTTCTACGGCGGTGTCGGCGAGATCGGCGGGAACAAAATCCTTTTGGAAGATAATGGAACTAAAATCATGTTGGATTTTGGGCGCCGGATGGGTGAAGCCGGAAAATATTATGAGGAATTTATCCAGATCAGATCCAAAAGTGCTTTATTGGACTTATTAAAACTTGGCATTCTACCGAAGATAAACGGACTTTACTCACGGTCTTTTCTGGATTATACAAGCTTAGCTAATGATGGCACTGATTTGACTAAACTGCCCTTAGACGAAGCCGAAGATTATTGGAGAAATACTTCGATTGAACCCTATTCTAAAAAAGATTCTGATATCGATGGTGTGTTCATAAGCCATGCTCATTTCGATCACATCCAGGACGTGAGCTTCATAGACAAGGGAATCGATATTTATTCTACTGAAACCACAAAGGTTCTGTCTAAGGCTATCACAGATGTATCTAATAGTGGTGTAGAGTATCAGTTCTATGAAGTTAAGGATAAATTGAAACTTGTTAATAAAACGGAAAGTTATAAAACGGTTTTCCCAAACGAACTAGAGTTTAAAGAGATTCTAGAAAACGCCGATAAAAAGTGCAATATAACCTGCCCGAAAAGTGGGTATGTATTTACTAAGGATGTTGTAACTTCTATTAGAAATTACAAAACAAAACCTACAGGTAAGATTGGTAATCTGAGTTATAAAATAGTTCCAGTAGGTCATTCAGTTCCAGGAGCCGCCTCAATACTTTTAACAACCTCGGACAATAAACGAATCCTGTATACAGGAGATATTCGTTTCCATGGGAAAGACGAACCTTCAATGGAAGAATGCCTCGCTGGATTGGGAAAAGAACCTATTGACGTTATGATATGTGAGGGAACCAGAGTTGATTCTGATAAAAAACTAACTGAAGAAGATGTGTTCCAAAACATTAAAAAGAAGATTCAAGAAGTCACTGGCTTGATTTTTATTGACTTTGGATGGAAGGACACAACGCGATTTGAAACAATTGCTCAAGCGGCTCTTGAGGCAGGCCGAATCTTCCTTATCAACCCCAAGATAGCCTACCTACTTTATGAGCTTCATAGAATGGATGGTTCAAAATATAAAAATCCGATTGACATGAAAAACGTGAAGGTTTATAAAAAACGGCAAGAAGGCTGTCTCTATTCGAAAAATGATTATGCAAAGTTTAAAGCAGGTTATCTTGATAATTGGGGAAGAAACAAAGCTAAGGAGGATAAAAACTTAGTCCGTATTGCTGAGAAAAAAGGTGTAGGGAGAGAAGCAAGCGAAATAGTAGAAGACCTGTCAGCTGAAGAGAATCTTGCATGGAACCTGGCAACCAGTCACATTGATAATGGGGTAACGGCCTATGAGGTCAGAAAAGATCCTGAAAAGTATGTGCTCATGTTCAGTTTCTGGGATGCAAACGAACTCTTCGATATCTCTACACCGGAGGGAAAAATTCAAAATTCGCTTTATATTAGAGCTTCTTGTGAGCCTTTTAGCGACGAGATGGAAATCGATGAGAGAAAACTCATGAATTGGTTAGAAAAATTTGGAATAGACTATGACCATTCGATTGATGAAAAAGGCAATAAGCATTTTATAAGCGCCCATGTCTCAGGTCATGCCTCAGGACTGGAATTGGTTGAATTGATTGAAACGATTATGCCCAAGAGGCTCTTTCCAATTCACACTGAAAAACCGGGCTTGTTCAAAAAGCTCCTAAAGGGAACAGGAATCGAAGTTGTCGAGCCCAAAGTTGGTAAGCCCTACAGTTTATGACATTTCTTTTTTCAGCTCGCCTACAATATCAGATGCCGTGATGATCCCAACCGGCACCCTTCGCCCCTCATGAGGATGTCCGATCACAAGCCGGTGTATGCCTTTTTCAGCCATGACCCTGGCCGCGTCCTCCAATGTTTTTTCAGGCCCGATTTCGATTGCCTGAGGCGTCATAATGTCTTCGGCTGTAAACCCATCGATTTCCTCAACACCCTTGTCCTTTAGCGCTGCCACAACGTCGATAGATGATATCACACCCCAGATCTCGCCAAACTCATCTACAACCACAAGGCCTGAAACATGGTTTTCAGTTAGCAATTTTAGCACTTCTTGAACCGACGCTTCCAGGTTGACTGTTATCACGCCTGATTTCATTGCATCCCGAATCCGCACCTTTTTCAATAGAGAAAAGAACATACCCACTTCACCGCATTATATTTTGTGCCCCGCACTATTTCAATCTTCGCCCAGAACCCGGTTCAAACAGGCTTTGACATCCTCCAAGTCCAAGTCGATTTCAACCGTCTTCAGCGTGCTTTTCTTCCCAGCCGTGATTCTAACATCTTTTTCTGAAACGCCAAGGATCTTTGAAAACATACGGATAATCGCTGTGTTCGCCCTGCCCTGAACCGGTTTTTCAGTTATTCGCAGACACAGCCGACTGCGCCAAGGGTCTACTCCGGTTATCCCCCTATTTTTCGCGCCAACTGAAACAACTATGTCAACAGCTGCCCCATTACCCGCTCTTCTAATCACTTTATCAATCAAAACGGCACCCACAGAAACGTATTAGACCGCTATTTCAGCTTTTTTGTTTCAAGCTCCTGTTTATTTATGAGAAAGGAATTTTCAGGTACATCCCGATAAACCACAACCCCTGGTCCTATCATCGAATTAGAGCCGATCTTGCGCCCGGAATTAATCATCACATTAAGCCCGGTCTTCACATTATCACCCACCACACAGCCCATCTTGCGCCTGCCAGTGTCATAGAGCTCGTCGCCGATTCGCATCTTCACGCTTTTTTCATCTAGGCGCAGGTTGCCCACAAGTGTTCCCGCGCCGAAGTTGCAGCCGCTGCCGATAATAGAGTCGCCCACATATGAGAGATGTGAAATATTGGTGTGGTCCATGATAATAGAATTCTTAAGCTCTACGGCGTTTCCCGCCCGGCTGTTGTTGCCGATGGATGTGAAGCTGCGGATATAAGTGTTCGGCCCGATCTTGCAGTTCTCGCCGATATAGACCGGACCCTCGATATATGTGCCGGACCTGATAATCGAGCCCTTGCCGAGAATGAGCACACCTTTCACAACCACGCCTTCCTCGACAGTGCCCTTAATCGCGGGGCTTGCACGGCTCAAAAGCACCTTGCTTGAATCAAGGTAGTTCCAGGGATTGCCGATGTCAGACCATATCCCGGAAAGCTCGACTGCGCGCACCTCTCTGCCATCCTTAACCAACAGCTCGATTGACGATGTGATCTCATACTCGCCGCGCTCAGATTTCCCGGTCTTTTTTATGGCTGAAAAGATTTCCGGCGAAAAAACATAGATACCGGCGTTCGCAAGATCAGATACAAATTCC
>QIDD01000164.1 GCA_003230355.1 Methanobacteriota archaeon | reverse complement strand
CCTAAGACAAGCCCTAAAACAAGGGGGACATGAAACCTATTACGTTTGTTTTTCGACACCCAAATACCCCAAGTGAATCTCAGATTATATCAAATAGCATTAGTTTATATCTCTAATAAATATTTTGGCTTTCTCCAAATGTATTCGGAGAAGCAAAAAACCGCAAGCCTAATGAGACTTAGGCTGAGCCACTACTCCACGTACCGTGCCCCAGTGTTGTCCGCCTTTGTAAACATTATTTTACCCTCGCCTGCCACGGTTTCAGAAAGCTCCGCGGCATCATCGACGATGCAGTAAATCGTGGCTCCGAATGAGCTGAGCCCGGCTCCAAAACTAGCCTTTTGACAGCCTGTGAGCAGGTCTCTAACAGCCTGGTTTTGAAGCTCAACTTCGATTTTTTTAAAACCAATATTCTGGATTTCATTCACACTCTCGCCAAAGGCTGCAATATCCTCTTCGACAACGGCTGGGAGCATCTTCATCAAAATCAGATGGCTGAGCCTCTCTACGTCTGCTTTCGGGATCGGGCAGTATCTCTGAAATATGTCTAGTTCCTTTTTACCAGAAACCTCCTTGCCCTTCGGGATTACAAGGGCGATCTTCCAGTCCGGGAAATCATATCTTGCGAGTATCGGCGCAGGCGTTGCCTTTGATGCAGATGATGGGAGAAACTCTCCCTTCTCCCTCGTTGAATGGCCTCCGTCAAGTATGAATCCGCCAGATTCAAATGCAGCCACCCCGATGCCTGAAGCCCCGCCCCGCCCCAGGCTCTCTGCAATCTCCCTCGCTGTGACATCGATTTTATAGAGTTTTGAAAGCACATGTCCAACGCCGAGCACGAGCTGGGTTCCAAGTCCAAGGCCGATGTGAGGCTGATAGGCCGCGTCTATTGTCAGCTCTGCTCCTCCTTCAACGCCGTTGGCCTTCATGAACATGAGCGCAGCATCCAGCGCCCGCTCCCTGTGCTGTCCCTTCACAAACAGCTCGTCGCTTTTTTTCGCCGTGATCTCGATTCCAGGCTCTTCAAGGGCAAGCCCAAATCCTCCGTCAACCCTGCCGATTTCTGCATTCATGTCTATTAGCCCCATGTGCACCCGCGAGGGTGTTCGAACCTTTAATGTTTCACTTCGCCATTTCATAGGAAAAGACCTCTGTAATGTTTATCAAGGGCTGCTGGTTGTGGATGATGTTGTAGTTTCTTTTTAGAACTATTGAATCTGCGGGTGCGGAAAATATCTCGGCAAATTCGTCCCCTGCCCGAAGAAATTCATAACCCAAAATCTCTCTTCTCGACTCGATGCAGTGCTCTTCCATGATCCCGCCGATTGGGATGTCACGTTTCATAATGTCTTCTTTGAAGCCTTCCTCCAGACGTGAGAGTGGGGCAAAGGATTCGGCGTAGACAAGCACCCGCTCCTCTGCGACAAGCCGCACGACACGATGGTTAACCGCCGCGCCCAGGGGGATCTGGAGTTTTTCAGAAGTGTTCTGGTCTGCCTTCACAACCCTCTGAGACACTGTTTCAACGTGCACGCTGCCGAAGAGCGCTTCAAGCAGCGCCGTCATCGACCCAGTGTTTGCAAGTAGCATTATCTGAACCGGCGTAAGCTCAAGCTCATCTTTCAGCTCGGATAGAGTCTTCATAATCTTAAATCACATCCAGTAGTTAAAAATCTGAGCCATGAAGTCTGCTGAGATTTATGAAAGGTTTAAATGGGAGGGAATTTTAGAATCTGTGGTAACAGGTTAAGGTGTGAATGTGATGAATCGAGCTGAGGTCCTTACAGAGGCGCTGCCCTATATCGAGGAGTTTCACGGCTCCTACGTGGTGATAAAATACGGCGGCCATGCCATGTTAAGCGAAGAGCTAATGGACACCACCATAAGGGACACCCTCCTGCTCAAATACGTGGGTATGAAGCCGATTATCGTGCACGGCGGCGGGCCTGAGATCACCAGTGCCATGGAGAAGTTCGGGAAGAAGCCTGAGTTCATAGAGGGGCTTAGAATCACGGACGAGGAGACATTGGACATCATCAAGATGGTTCTCGTGGGAAAGATCAGCACCGACATAGTATCACGCATCAACAAGTTCGGGGCCAAGGGAATCGGCCTCTCAGGAAAAGACGGCAGATTTATCATGGCAAAAAAGAAGAGTTCCCACAAGATTAAGCGGGGCGGTGTTGAGCATGAGGTGGACCTGGGCTTTGTAGGTGAGGTGGAGCGCATCAACCCTGAGGTGCTTGAAATACTGACTGAACAGGATTATATTCCTGTGATTTCCCCTATCGGCATGACTGATGACGGCCAGGGATTCAACATCAACTCTGACACTGTGGCAGGCGAGATTGCAGTAAAATTAAAGGCAAAAAAGCTTATCGTTCTCACAGACGTTGACGGCGTGCTCAGAGATGTGGGAGACAAGAGCAGTCTGATAAAGAGGCTCAAACCAGCAGATGTGGAAAAGCTGAAATCACAGGGTGTGATCGCGGGATCGATGATTCCTAAAGTCGACGCATGTGTTGGTGCTGTAAAGGGAGGCGTGGAAAAGACACATATAATAAACGGAAGCACTCCCCACTCAATACTCCTCGAACTCTTCACCGATGAGGGAATCGGGACGATGATATGGAACGGGTGAACAATAATTAGGATAAGATTTGCCACGTTTCAACTAAGACCTCAATGTGCCACAAGTGCCTATTAATTTTTCCCGAAAAATTAAGGTTCTGCGTTTTTTTGTTTTCAAGAGACAGTTTAGTTTGAGTAACTTATTTATACAAGTGTATACAATTTGTATTCAACATGGAATCTATATTCGGCTCCAAATCAAGAGTGAAACTACTCACCTTGTTCCTCCTAAACCCAGGAAAAAGATACTACATAAGAGAAGTAGAGCGACTCACAGGAGAAAACATCAACTCCATAAGACGAGAGCTTGAAAATCTTGAAACCATCAACATCCTCAAAAGCCAAAGAAGTGGGAACCAGAAATATTACACAGTCAACCAGGAGATGGGCATCTATCCAGAGCTAAAAAATATCTTCCTCAAAACACGGGGCGCCGCAAAGGTACTTCAGGAAAAAATCTCAAACCTAAAGGGAATTAACAGAGCCTACATATACGGCTCATACGCAAAGGGAGAAGCCGGCCCCGACAGCGACATAGACATAATAATAATCGGCAAAGTGAATGAAGATGACCTGATCATGAGGATAAGAAACGTGGAAAAACACCTCAACAGAGAAATCAACTATGTCCTGTTCTCCCCCGAAGAATATGAGACAAGAAAAAAGAAAAAAGACCCCTTTATAAAAAGATAATACTCCTGGGTGAAGAGCCATGAGCATAAAAGACCTGGAAAAAGGAGGAGTAATAAGAAGGCTGCCAATAGACACAATCAAAGTAAGAGACAGCTTTAGACTGGCAGAAAGGGACATTAAAACCTCCAAACGATTGGTAGAAGAGGATCCAGACTGGGCCTTTTCCATAGCCTATAACGCCATTCTCCAAGCCGGAAGATCCCTCATGTTCTCACAGGGATATAGACCGGTCGGCAAAGCGCAGCATGTTCCAGTCATAAGATTCGTCGAGGCATCTCTAGGACCTGAAGTTTCAAAGGCTGTCACGGCCTTTGATATGATGAGGCGCAAACGACATAGGGCGGTCTATGACACAGCTGGATCAGTCTCCTCATTAGAGGCTAATAATGCTATATCCAGAGCCGAAGAATTCCTGAAGAAGATAAAAACCACGTTAAAAGAAAATGGGTTTTTAGAAAAATAATAAGTCAATCGCCTCCAACCCAAAAAATTTTAGGAAGATATTAAATCTAACTCTCACGTTCTTTCAGTTTAGATAAACTGATCCTATATCCTTCTTCTTCGATTAGATATCTCTGGATTTTTTGTCTGAGTTCTGGCTCCCAGTCGTCGCTTTCCAGTGCCTTTAAAAGCGTGCTCGTGTTAAGATCGCTTACATCCAGCCATTTTCCAGAGTCCATTATGAGCTTGTCCAGGCGTTCTCTTTCCTCATCACTTTTAGTCGGCAGTTTCTTTTTCGCATAACGTGTTATCTTCAACCTTTTATCGCTGCCCCGTATTACATCCACATCCTCCCTCTCAGAATAGGCCAGCAACGCCTCTTCAATCTTTTCAAGCTCACCTTCAAATCTTTCGATAAAATCTCTTTTCTCCTCCCGCAGCTCGACATATCGATTAACCAGTTTCACGCCCGGCTCCTTTAAAAATTCATTAACCGGCAACGGCTTTGTCTTTACCATGTGCGCTCGAAGGGGGCAGAGCACTTGAAAACTGCACCAACCACATAGGCCGCTCTCCCTGGGAGAGAAATCATCCTCAGCTTCAGCCCTTTCAACAATTTCAATTTGGGATATGATGTCTCTTTTAAGCTTTTCAATCTCCACGGGCGTGCGCTTAGACCTTATCTCCTTATCATGAACCAGATAATGCCAGATAAGATCCACGCTTTCTGCATCCCCCCACATCTCCTCAACACCTATCTGGTAGAGGGCAAGCTGCCTGTCCCCATCGAACCTCGCCTGAGTAGGGAGATATCTGGCGGTTTTATAATCATGTATCTCGTAATGCCCATCCCGCTTATGCGAAAGCCTATCAATATAACCCCGCAACTTGTATCCTCCGAATTCCATTGTGACAAGCTTTTCCAAGGCAAGAGTCTTGCTCTCATCAAAGGGGTGATACCGTTTATAGTAATCCGACAAGCACCTACGCCCAGTTGCTTTGTAATGCTCTGCAGTATACTCTTTTCGCACGATCACAATGTTATCATGCCAGTTTTCCGCCCACAGCTCTTCGAAGAAGGAGAGCAAGTCTTCAACTGGATCAAGCTTGGAATGTATAATGTCCTGATAGAGCTTTTCAAGTGTATCGTGCACCCTTGAGCCGAGAAACGCCTCAACACCCTCCTCCTCTTCAAGCTCAACCTCCTCGATGTAGCTGAATTTATACTGAAGCGGGCAGTTTTCAAAAGTAGATAGACGAGAATGAGAATAAACCGGCATGCTCACTATTAGAAAGCCGATGATATTTAGTTTTTTTTTAACTTCTTCCTATTCCCAGTATCAACTTCCCAACACTGCTTGAATCTTTCCAGTTAACTTTATAATTCCTGCTTAATTATCTGTTAACCATGGGTGTGCAGCTCACAGGGCTTCTTGAGCCTAAGACGATTGATTTAAAAACACTCGCTGGAAAGCGGATTGCAGTTGACGCCTATAACGCGCTTTACCAGTTTCTCTCGATTATCCGGCAGCCCACGGGCGAGCCGCTCATGGACCGACGCGGAAATGTTACAAGCCATCTTTCAGGACTGCTCTATCGGAATGCGAATCTTTTGGAGCAGGGAATTCTTCCTGCCTATGTGTTTGATGGAAAGCCGCCGCCATTCAAAAAATCGGTTGTTGAAGGCAGAATCGAAACCAGGAGAAGATCAGAGGAGAAGTGGAAAGCCGCACTTGCACGAGGCGATGTTGAAGAGGCCCGGGTTTATGCCCAGGGCGCATCAAAGATAACCGGGAGTATGCTTGAAGACGCGAAAAAGCTTCTGGGGCTCATGGGCATACCGGTTGTTCAAGCTCCATCCGAGGGAGAGGCGCAGGCGGCGCATATGACACTGGAGAACTCGGTTTGGGCGACGGCTTCGCAGGATTATGATTCGCTTCTCTTCGGCGCGCCGCGGCTTGTGCGAAACATTACAATCACAGGCAAAAGAAAGCTTCCGCGAAAAAATATCTATGTCACAATCTCGCCTGAACTACTTGACACAACCATGCTCACCCGCCTCAATCTCACACGTAAACAGCTGGTAGAACTCTCCATTCTCGTGGGCACAGACTATAATCCTAAAGGCGTTGAAGGATTAGGTCCGAAAAAAGCCTATAAATTAATCATTGAGAAAGGCGGGATAGCGCAGGCCATAAAAGATGAAGCGCTCGACTCCTTTGACTACGGAGAAATCGAGGATTTTTTCATGAAGCCGCCTGTAACAAACGACTATAAACTGGATTGGCACGCGCCCGATGAAGCGGGGACGGTTGACTTTCTCTGCGGCCAGCGGGACTTCTCACCTGAACGTGTGAAAAACGCGCTTGAACGGGTTAAAGCCGGTATCGAGAAAGGCCGGTCCCAGTTCAGCCTTGACACATGGTTTTGAACCTTCTTTGTTTAACAAATTTAAACTTGCTTTTAGAGGGGGAAAGGATTAAAAGAGGAGTGGCAGCCCTGGTTTAATCTGAGGTGAAAGGGCTGTGAAAACGACTGTTGTAATTCCTACTTATTGGGCGCGTGAGAGCACTGTGGGGTGGATGGAGGGTGACGCCGTGTATGATCATCCAACAGCTCTTGATACACCGGGGGCGATTGGCCGGGTGATTGAAAGCATGAAAGTTCTTGCAGACCGGGATTTTCAGCTTGTCGTTA
>QIDD01000163.1 GCA_003230355.1 Methanobacteriota archaeon | reverse complement strand
AATTTGACGTTTCAGAGGGCGGCCTTCGAAGCATACGAAGCGATGAATCCGGCAGTTATGCATGGTATCCTGAGTACGCCCGGTCTGAGCCGCCCTATGTGTTGAATGGATTTATCACAAGTGTTGTGTGGATAGGTGAATATTCAGATTTCACGGTAAACAAAAAGGCAAAAGCCCTATTTGAAGAAGGCATAAAAACCATAGCCCATTTTCTGCTGGAGCTACTACGACGCAGTGGGCCATCGGTCGAGCAAACATTACCACCGGCTGCATGTTGACCAGCTGGCCCTGCTTTACAATCTTACCGGCGATGAGGTGTTCAAAACCTATGCGGATTTGTGGGGTGGTGAAGAGGGCTAGATCTGTTTTTTCCTCATTATCTGAGCGGGGCTGGGTTGCCTACGTCACTAAGTGACGCTCATTTAACAACCGGTTCAAAGGTGGACGCGGACTTAACAGAGTAAGATGCAGAAATGTATAAATATAAGAAGGAGGAGTATCGAGCACTTATTTATTCAGCCTTAAAAAGGAGGATTAGAGTTTGTATAAAACAATAAAGGTAGAAGACGTAGTTAGGGTGTCTCCCACCCGTTTTGGAGAGCCTCTCAGGGAAGTTGTAGAGGACGTTCTTAAACATGGCTATGAATATAAAGGCGGTGTTGTCGGAGCCTATGAGGGGATTGTGGACCGTGATGTAGGGGTTGTGCTTGCTGTAACAGATGTTGAATCTATTGAGGAAGGGCGGCTCATTCCAAACGACGGGGCCTCCTATCATAAAACTGTTTTCAACGCAATTGTGTTTAAGCCTGAACTTCATGAGATACTGGACTGCGAGGTTGTTGACGTAGTGGAGTTCGGGGCATTTGTCAGGTTCGGCCCCCTTGATGGACTTGTGCATGTGTCACAAATCGCTGACGACTATATTTCATACGATGAAAAGCGCGGCGCCCTACTGGGCAAGACCACGAATAAGGTGATTGAAGTAGGTAACAGGGTGCGGGCGAGGGTTGTTGCTGTGAGCACAAATCCTGAAGGTCAGAAAGAGGGGAAGATCAATCTCACGATGCGCCAGCCGAATCTTGGCAGATTTGAGTGGATTGCGGAGGAGAAAGAAAATAAGAAAACCGGGGACAAGCCTGGCAAGGATGCTAAATCAGATAAAGCGGAGAAAGGGAAATGAAGGTAAACGCCTGCAAGGAATGCAAGAGGCTTACAGAGCTTGATGTTTGTGAGTCCTGCAAGGGAAAGACCACTCAGAACTGGATAGGTTTTGTAGCTATTGCCGACCCTGAAACCTCTGATGTTGCGAAGAAAATGGGGATTAAGCTCAAAGGTAAATACGCCCTGAAGGTCAGGTAAACTTGAAAGATATCACACTTCCAGAGGAGATGCGCTCGTCTCTTAAAAAGCCCTTTGGAATGCTTATCAAAGGCGAGGGCGACGAGGCCGCAGCTCGTGTGAAAGAGATGATTACAAGCGAGCGAACAATTGTTGTGGGCGACGCATCCTATGAGCACCTAATGAACGTAGGTGTCAAGCCGCATCTGGCAATCCTTGATTTCAAGGTGAAACGAAAGCCCTATAAAAAATACCCCTCCAATGTCTCGGTGACCAACCCGGCTGGAATGATTTCTGCTCTGCTTTGGACTGCTATCGGGGGGCATCTGGAATCTGGCGGAATCATCGGCGTTGACGGCGAGGAAGACCTTGCGGTTATCCCGGCCGTGCTTGAGGCTGATTTCGACGACGTTGTGCTCTATGGGCAGCCTGATGAGGGTATGGTGTTTATAAAGGTTGACGAGGATATTAAGCAAAAAATAGCGATGCTTTTAAAAATTATGGAGTCACTCCAGGAGTGAAAGTTATGGAAGTTGAAGTAATATCTGAGAAGGAAAATCCCCTCCTTGAACGTAGGGATGTAATGGTAAGAATTAAGCACACTGGGGCAAAGACCCCGCTTAGAAGCGAGATTAGAAAACTGCTTACTGCGAAGCTTAGCGCCGACGATGATAAGCTGATTTTGGGGTCATTGAACCAGAGTTTCGGCGTGGCGGAATCACTTGCGAAGGTGAAGATTTACAAGACCAAAGAGCGCGCGGTTCAGATTGAAAGCCCTCATTTAATTAGAAAGAACACGACTGAAAAAGCTAAGCCGGCGGTGGAGAAGCCTGCTGAGGAAAAGCCTGCTAAGGTAAAGGAAGAGAAAGCGAAAGAGGTTGAGGCTGAAGTGAAAACTCCAGAGCCGGCAGAAGAACCAAAGGTTGAAGCTGAAAAGAAAGAGAAGGCACCTAAAAAGGCAGAGGTAAAAGAAGAGGCTCCCAAAAAGACTGAGAAAAAGGCAAAAAAAGAGCCTAAGACCGAAAAAACTGCCAAAGCAAAAAAGCCAAAAAAGAAGGCTGAAAAATCAAAGGCAAAAGAGGAATAATCATGGCAAAATATCAGAGATACGAAATCAAGGACAACAAGCTCACACGCAAAAACAGGTCATGCCCCCGGTGCGGAGACGGCGTGTTTCTGGCAGAGCACAAAGACAGATTCTCCTGCGGAGCCTGCGGATACACAGAGTGGAAGAAAAAAACCAATAAAACAGAGTAAGTGAAAGGGCATGCTGTGTCTTGGGATTGAGGGGACTGCTGAAAAACTTGGCGTGGGAATCGTATCCAGCGATGGAACAGTCCTTGCAAACCAGCTGAAACAACACATTCCAACCGAGGGAATCCACCCCAGAGAAGCAGCGCAGCACCACGCAGACAACATCCCTGGGCTGATAAAAAAATCGCTGGCAGAGGCAGAGCTAAACCTTGGCGATATCGATCTCGTGGCATTTTCACAAGGACCTGGACTTGGACCCTGCCTGCGTGTTTCAGCAATCACAGCACGCACTATTTCAGTCTCAAAAAAAATACCGCTTATCGGCGTGAACCACTGCATCGCGCACCTGGAAATCGGTCGCTTGAAAACACCTGCAAAAGACCCTGTCATGCTCTATGTTTCAGGCGGAAACACCCAGGTAATCGCCTATGAAGGAGAGAGATACCGTGTTTTTGGCGAGACACTGGATATCGCCCTAGGAAACTGCCTCGACCAATTCGCACGAGCATTGAAACTGGGATTTCCAGGCGGGCCAGTTGTTGAAAAACTCGCAGAAAAAGGCAGCTACATCCCGCTACCCTATTCAGTTAAGGGAATGGACCTGTCATTTTCAGGGCTTATGACGGCATCGCTCAAAGCAGCAGAAAAACACCCTGTTGAAGATGTGTGCCACAGCCTGCAGGAAACAGCCTTTGCCATGTGCGTTGAAGTAACGGAACGGGCAATCGCGCACACAGGAAAAGAAGAGGTGCTCCTGGCAGGAGGCGTCGCAGTAAACAGCTGTCTCCAGAAAATGGTCTCCACAATGACCGGAGAAAGAGGAGCAAAAACATATGTCCCAGAAAGAAGTCTGCTAGGCGACAACGGCGCGATGATTGCGTGGCTCGGCCTAATAATGCACAAAGCAGGCGTCAGACAAAAAATCGAGGATACACGGGTCAATCAAAAATATAGAACAGATCAGGTAAATGTAACATGGAGGCCCCCGTGTCTCCAGAAAACTATAAAAATCACCCCCCACCCAAACAAAGCACACACAACAATGGGCGTGTGGTCTAGCCCGGTTATGACGTCGCCTTGACATGGCGGAGGTCCCCAGTTCGAATCTGGGCACGCCCATGCACCTTTTTCTTATGTAAGAAAAATCTGCGCCAAAAAGAACCCAAATTTTGCAAAAGCAAAACTCTCCAGAGTAAATTCATTTTAAGTCGCTCGACACCGATGCACCTTTCTTTCTGTGGAGAAAGAAACCCGCCTGAAAGAAAAACCCGAATTTGTCTTCGACAAATCCTCCAAGTGAGGGAAAACCAGCCTGAAAGAAAGACCCGCATTTAGCAAGCTAATTGCTCCAATAAATGTTGAATATAATTTTCAATCGAACACAATTTTCGATTGGGGCAAGTTTGTGCCAGGGTCTTAACTTCTAAATCTAGCTAAAGTTAGTCTTAATTCGTAACATTATT
>QIDD01000162.1 GCA_003230355.1 Methanobacteriota archaeon | reverse complement strand
ACCATGATCTGCAGCGGGTAAACCCTTTTAACACCTTTATAGATTATGGCGAGCACAAGTTCGTTGTCCTCTATCCACTCGTCTGCTTGCTCAAGGCTCACGTACTTCGGATTATCGATAGACGGGATACCGTCTTTGGGAGGTCCTCCTCCCACGATCTTTTCAGGGTCAACAAGGTATTTCACTCCTTTATCTGTGAGTTTAATATCCATCTCCTCCATAGCATCTGTTTCAGGCAGCCTTTCGACGGCCTTCCCAGATTTATCCGGCCCGGTGTCGGTTCCAATGCAGCCTGATGACAGGCTGACAACAACTAAAAACAATACAATCAGTTTCAAATCCATTTTATTTTTCCTCCCATTATTTCTCATACTTATCATGAATTTAACGTCTATCTAATATTATGATTTTACCCCCCGGATTTCTATTGCAGCAGGCACAATCAAAATGAGCCCTCCCATAAATATGATGTTTTTGAATGGGAGCTGCGGCGATTGAATGCCGAAGAAAAAGACCAGCAAAACCCCCCCTAGATATCCGATGATAAGCGTGAAGGGCGGTATATCCTCCTTTCTTTTGAGTCTGATGAGAGTGGAGTTTATGTATGTGACAGTGAGGATGGTTGCAGCGATTAAAATAAGATCTATATATCTGACCAGTTTGAGGGAGTTCATAGCTCCGAGCGAGAGTGCTATCAAGGTCTCTCCAAAGACAAAGTACCCCAGGTTTTTACCGCTTAATCCACTGATCCTGCTTCTGATCGACATGATTTTTAGACACCAAAGACTGCGCTGTCAACCCGAAAGATTGAGCTGAGGGTCCTGCAAACAGGGCCTAAAAAGGGCATATCGCCGAAAACACTGAATACGCAGATGAGGTAATAAAGGGAGATGATGAGCATGAAGGCTCCGGCAACTAGGTTTATTCCTCTTCGGTGCTCGGTTAGATAAGCTATTATTGCCGCGCTTTTGGCTGTTGAAATTAGGGAGAATGCCATGAGCGGCGCACCCATTCCGACTCCGAAGGATACAAAGCTTGTGATGTTTTCAATAAAGCCGATTGTTGAGATCGTCCGTGTGAAGAGAACAGCGATGAATGCAGGGTTGCATGGGACCACGATTGCTCCGAAGAAGAAGCCGAAGGAAAAGGAATTTACCCAGGGGTTTTTGATACCTATCGGGGTCTTGGCCTTGGGCAGAATCTGTCCGAAATCCACGTTGAAGATAAGGAGGATGCTGATCAAAAACAGAATTGCGAAGGCGATTGGTGAGATCACGCGTATCACCCGTGTGAGCGAGACCTGCAGGATTGTTGTGAACAGCAGTCCCAGGAGGAACATGAACAGAATCACGCCGAAGGTTATTACGAATCCAAAGAGGGCGAGGGTGCGTTTATCCTCTTTGCCGCTGAGCTGGTTGGAGAGGTAGGCGAGAAAACCAGGATATAGGGGCAGTACACATGCCGCGGTGAGAGGGGTCAGAAGACCCAGGACAAAGGCCGTGGAAATGGACGTTAGAAATTCCACAACCATCGCTAACAGCCCTTCTCAACTTCAGCTAATATATCGTCAGGTGTTTTTACCCCGCTTCGCAGGAATCGTGTGGATTGATCCGGGCATATCAATATCATTGGAACAGCCGGGGCATTCACAACCTTGATACTGTATTGGTCGATCAACGCCTGCGTAAGCTCGATAGGGGAGATTGCGTAGAGCCAGTCAAATCCGTTCTTTTCAATATGCTCTCTGATCTGTTCCTCATCCTCGTTCGGGTCAGTGTCAAGAGAAACATGGATTATGGCATCTCCAACCCTGGATTCGAGCACTTTCGTCTGCTTCTGCTGCTCTGTGCAGGTGGGGCACCACACGGCGAAGCTCTCCATCAAAACCGGCTTACCCTTAAAATCGCTTATCTTGAATTCCCGTCCCGTCGCCACATCCCGAAGCTCGATATCTATCCAGGCCGGTCTGGTTCCAACTCCCTCTTTAATCTGTTGATCTCCATTTTGGACTGCCCCCCCAAGGCAGCCGATTGAGATTGTTATAATGACCAAGGCTAAGAACAAAAAGATAATCTTCTTCAGTTTGAATCCAGATTTGATTTTCACAATGTCACCTCCCATAAGTCTATCTGCCGATTCCCGTTATTAAAACTTTCCCAAAGATCATCTGTTTTGCTCATGTTAATAGCTTCCGTTGATTATAACCTATGTTTTTTGAGAGGCGCAAGTTTTATGCAAAAAGAGGCAGCAGCGAAGAGAAAAAAAGGGAACTCAGCTCTTATGATAGGGATTGTGTTGATAATTCTTGGCGCAGGATTTTACATATTCAATTACGAGAGGCAGAGCGTAAGCGTTGGCGGGCTAAACGTGGAAACACAGATAATAGATTACTATGCTCCTCTTTGGGACCCCTTTCCCCATCACCTTAGGGTGAACGTTGAAGCCTCAGAAGACATAGTCGTCAAAAAGGTCATGGACCGCGATACATCAACCATCGAAACCCTCAGTCTCAAGTCCGATGAGACCACCTTTCACATCTATCCAGGGGAAACTATCGAGGTTTACCTTGAAAATCGTGGAGCAGCCCAAGGCAGGGTAAAGACTGTCCTCTGGTGTGACTCCTGGAACTACGCTGCAGCCGTCCTGCTTGTTTTAGGCCTTGTTTTGCTGCGATTCTAATCTGCTTCAACACGGGGCGCGAGGAAGAAAAGAAGCCTGGTATAATCGCCTTCAAACTCAAGGCGCAGGGGCAGATCATTGCCCAGAGAAAGCTTTACCTTGTTTAAGGTTTTGATGTCGGAAACCTTGGCCATGTCCTTCAAATACTCCAGTGAGAAATGGCTCTTGGCATCCTTCTTTTTGAAGCTGATGCAGTTCTCCTTTCCGATTCGAATCTCTACCAGGTTCTCGTCAGACTTGCTTGAAAAGAACAGGGCGTCACCCTCAACCTTCACAGTCGCAAAATCGCCGATGATCGATGTGTCGGCAATCGCGTTTTTAAAAAGCGACGAGTCAAGCTCAACCTCAGTGTCAAACTCGATTCCCGGAACCTTCAAACTCTCCTCAGCCGACTCAATCAAAGGTATGTTGAATCGTTTTTTAACCGCACCCTCAGAGAGGATGACAAGCACGTTTTCGCCTTCTTTGAGCTTGATTACAAGCTCCTGCTCCACACGCTTGAGAACATTTACAACGGTTTTGAGATCAACAGTAAGCTCCACCGGCTCCTCAAGCTTATACTCGTCAAAGGCCTCTTTTTTCATCTCAAAATCCACAAGCGCCACATGGGCCGGGTCCATCGCCCGAATCGAAATCCCCTCAGATTCAACTTTGAGTGTTACCTCATCCACAATGTTTACAATGGTCTCAAAGACCTTGGTCATCTTTTCTATCTGCGTACT
>QIDD01000161.1 GCA_003230355.1 Methanobacteriota archaeon | reverse complement strand
GTGTAACCGTTTCCATAATAATTACTTATTAATAGTGTAAACGCATATAAAATTGTTATTCACGCCAAATTTCAGTGGCCAATAATTTTTCAGTTCCGTTATGGAAAGCAAAAATGTCGACTCTAACATCAAGAAATCCAAAAAATTCTGAGAAGCGTGTCTCACAAAGTTCCGTGATTTCTTGACCGTTTTTCAGTAGCACAATATTGAACATACATATTTCAGATTCACGGGTAGGCTTTATCGGTGTACTCTCAACTTTAATCACCAAATTTGACATTGAAAGATAATTCCTATTTTGAATCGTAAAAATAGTTGTGACTTCCTTAGTTTCATTAATTCTAACTCCAGAACTAACAACTTTAATCTCATTAATCTGCACTTGTAAATTGTTTATCAAAGGTGATTCGGCTGAAGTGGTAGTAACAGGCATTGTGGCTGGAGGTGATTTTTTTTGTAGAACGTAATCTCCACCTAGACAACCAGACATAACTAAAATGTTAATTAAAAGGAAAAAAATTGGAATTTGTTTATTCAACAGAACCACCCAAAATAAAAATGTAGCCTTTATATTTAAATTCTTCTCAATTGCAGTAGGTGACCACCATTTAACACCCATCTTTCAGGTGAACCAGATTTAACAGAGCCGTTTGAGAGAAACCTTTAAATGTGAAGCCGAAGTTTAGATGCTAAACCAATGACTTGATGAATGCAAGGAGGAAAAAATATTATGGCTAAACTTCATGTTAGATTTGAAATGCCCAAGGATCTTGTGGATAAGACCTTTGAGGCGCTTGAAACTGCCAGGGCTTCTGGCAAAGTGGTGAAGGGGACGAACGAGGTAACAAAGGTTGTTGAGCGCCAGCAGGCCGTGCTTGTTGTGATTGCTGAAGATGTGGAGCCTGTTGAAGTGGTTGCACATCTGCCAGTTCTCTGCGATGAAAAAAAGGTTGCCTACGCATATGTTCCGCTTAAAGATGAGCTCGGCAAGTCTGTGGGCATGCCGGTTTCCACCTCGGCAGCAGCGATTGTGAAGCCTGGCAAAGCAAAAGATATAATTGAAGACATCATAAAGAAAACTAAAACACTGAAAGGTTGAATGTAAAATGGCTAAAACTGAGGAGAGACGCATAGACTCTGGATTTCCTGCTGAGGTTGTTGAAGTTATAGGCAGAACCGGAGCTACAGGCGGGATTATCCAGGTTAAGGTGAAAATCCAGGACGGGCGGGATAAAGGCCGAGTTATCCGTCGAAACGTAAAAGGCCCAGTTCAAAAAGGCGATACCCTTGTGCTGCTTGAAACTGATCGCGAAGCAAAAGAGCTTAGATCTCCCTAGGGTTGGTGGGTGAAGTTGGACGAAAAGAAATGTAGTTTTTGTGGTGAGGAGCTTGCTCAGGGAACTGGGAAGATGCTTATTAAAAAAGATGGGGCCACCCTGTTTTTCTGCAGCAGTAGATGTGAGAAAAACATGGTACAACTCGGTCGCAGCCCACGTAAGGTTAAGTGGGTTTCAAAGAAAAAAAAGGCAACCTAGATTATGACGCGTACCTTTCTTATGGTCAAGCCTGACGGTGTTGCCCGTGGGCTCACCGGCGAGGTAATCACCCGTATTGAGCGCAAGGGTTTTACCGTTACAGAACTTAGGAAAATGGTAATCAGCGAGGGGCTTGCAAAACGGCACTATGGCGAGCACGCTGACAAGCCTTTCTTTGGCGAGCTTGTGTCTTTCATCACCTCAGGGCCAGTTGTTGCAATGGTTGTTGAAGGAGAGGATGTTGTGTCCACAGTGCGCAAAATGGTTGGCATAACTAATCCCAAAGAGGCTGCGCCAGGCACGATTCGCGGCGACTATGCGGTTGAAATCGGGTCCAACATTGTTCACGCTTCTGACTCCGCTGAATCGGCTGAACGCGAGATAGAGCTTTTCTTCGGATGAACCAATCCTGTTCCCCCTCCTCTTTTTCCGGTTCCGAAAAGTATAAGAATAATGAATCAGAAATTTCATTGTGAAAAAATATACTTAGGAGGGAAAGAGAGGATGTACTATATAAAAGGTTTGGAGTACCTGGGAAGAAACGTCACGATTCGAGGCGAGCAGAAACCTGTTGAAGCAAAGAGGTTTGTAACCCTTGGTAAGAGTGACAGCATGCCATCCAAAGCTGATGTTATCAGTGCTGCAAAGGCCCGGTCAGGTGTTAGAAAAGCATGGGTTATGAAGATGGAAGGCAACAAGTGGTCTAAGGCGATGGAAACAATCGATATCTAAGACCGCTTTTTTTCTTTTTTCCCACAAGGTGTATTAGCTAGATTAGTCTTCAGCGCAGGAGTTAGTTCTCCCTAATCTGCCCATGAAACCCAAGATTTAAGTAATACACTGTTTCCTATTGGTTACCATGGTGCTTGACAGGCTCTCAGATTCACTTACAGGAGTAATCAAAAAGATTACTAATGCCTCTTTTATCGATGAAAAATTTGTTAAAGAGGTTGTGCGTGACATCCAGCGGGCGCTTCTCACATCAGATGTGAATGTCGCGGTTGTGATGGAGCTTTCCAAGCGGATTGAAGCGCGTTCACTTGAGCAGCAGGCGATTGCAGGTCTTACAAAAAAAGAGCATGTTATAAAGGTTGTTTATGAGGAGCTGATCGCGCTGCTTGGCGAGAAACAGGATTACCGCCTGCCCACGAAAACCAGGATCATGCTTATCGGCATTCAGGGTTCGGGCAAAACCACAAGCAGTGTTAAACTTGCCAAGTTCCTTTCGAAAAAAGGCCTGCACCCCTATATTATCGCTGCTGACACCTACCGGCCGGCGGCTTATGAGCAGCTTGTGCAGCTTGCTGAAAAGGCGGGTGTAAAGGTCTACGGCGACCCAGCAAATAAAGATGCTGTTTCGATTACGAAGGCCGGGCTTAAAGAAGCGTCCACTGCTGATGCTGTGATACTTGACACGGCTGGCCGGCATAAGTCTGAAGACGACTTGTTCTCTGAGATGAAGAAACTTTCAGAGGTCTTCAAAGCTGATGAGAAATTTCTTGTAATCGACTCAAACCTGGGGCAAAGCGCTGGCAAACAGGCTGCTGCTTTCCACGAGGCAATCGGGCTTACAGGCGTGATTCTAACTAAGCTTGACGGTTCGGCGAAGGGTGGCGGCGCGCTTTCAGCAGTCTCGGAAACAGGGGTTCAGATAAAATTTGTGGGCCTCGGCGAGGGTGTGAAGGATTTTGAGATATTCGACTCTGAGCGCTTTATCTCACGCATACTTGGCCTCGGCGACCTCAGGGGTTTAATGGAGCGTGCGAGCGAAGAAATCGATGAAGACTCGGTTAAAGACATTTTGAAGGGTGATCTCACATTTGACGATCTTAAGACTCAGATCAAGTCGATTCGAAACATGGGCCCGCT
>QIDD01000160.1 GCA_003230355.1 Methanobacteriota archaeon | reverse complement strand
CGATTACAGTTACTTACAACAACACGCTGCCTGCCCTTGGCTATGGCAAGATATTCCTCTCCCTTGATAAGCCTGGGCCAACGCATACCCCTCCAACCACGACCTCTACAACTACGACTACTGCCCCTTCCATTACAGCAACCTCGGTAGCGAGCCCGACTACTTTAGGTTCTCCAGCTGCAAGCCTTCCAAGTACGACCACCACGTGAAATCACCCTCGACTACATCCCCTGAAACTTTAGCGCCTTCTGAAACACTCCCTGCCTCTGGGAGTGAAAACATAGGATCAAGTCGCCCAGCCTCAATATTTCTCGCACTCATTCTCCCGGTTCTTGTTGTGATTTTTGTGGTGCTGAACCGCTTTCTGCAGTCAAATAAGGCTGATGAAAAAGAGAAATAGAGGCTTTGGTTAGATAAACATTTTTAAACCTGATTTCGAATTAAAGCATGATGACCTTAAATGCCAATGCGAAAAAGATCGCTTTTGAAATGATAAATCGCGCTGAAGAGTTAGGGATAAAGAAACACAAACTTAAAAACGGCGCGACCCTTCTCGACTGCGGCGTGAATGTTGAAGGAAGTATTGAGGCGGGTCGGCACTTTTCAATGGTGTGTCTTGGCGGGCGGGGAGATATCTGGATTTCAGAGCAGCGCTTTGGCGGGCTTGAGCTGCCGGTTGCCAGCGTAAAAGTTGATTCGCCCCGTGTCCCCTGCATCGGCTCGCAGAAAGCAGGATGGAGCGTTAAAGTAGGTGATTTTTTCGGGATGGGCTCCGGTCCTGCGCGGATGCTGCTGGATTCAGCACCTGAAGGTCTGCGGGAGGATTCTGATGTAGGTGTTTTGGCATTGGAATGCTCGGTTCTGCCAGGCGACGATGTAGCAGAATATGTCTCCGGCAAGCTCGGAGTTGATGCAGAGAATCTGACACTCTTAACAGCAAGAACAGCATCTATTGTGGGATCGGTTCAGGTGTCTGCTCGCATGGTTGAAACAGCGCTTTTCAAAATAGATCACCTAGGGATTACCGTTGATGTTTCCAGCGGCGAGGGAACCGCCCCGATAGCGCCCATCGTTGGTGATGACAACCGGATGATGGGCGTGGAAAACGACATGATTATCTACGGCTCCAGTGTCAGCCTCACAGTCGCAGGAGAGGTGGATGCATCGGCGATTCCCTCGGCGAGTTCATCTGAATACGGCGTGCCTTTTGCCGAGATTTTCAAGCGCGCTGGATATGATTTCTATAAGATTGATCAAGGGATTTTCGCGCCTGCAGAAGTTACATTGAAAAACAGGGAAACAGGCGAGATAAAGAGCGCAGGCAAGGTCAATTTTGAAATGGTTGAAAAGACCATCAGCGGCTAATGCGGCCGGGCTGCGGACATCTTTTTCTGGAGAGGCGATGAAAAATCTACCTGAACTTGTGGCGCCGGCGGGAAGTGTTGACGCACTTCGGGCAGCCGTTGAAAATGAGTGTGACGGAGTGTGTCATGAATAGGGATAAAAGTTTCCATGTTGGCAGGCTCAGCCCTGGCTGCGAGATGTGTGCAAAAGGTGCGAAGCTCGTGTTATTTGTAACCGGCCTCTGCGGCAGGGGATGCGTTTTCTGCCCGCTTTCAGAGAAACGGCGTGACAAAGACATTGCCTGGGCGAATGAACGAGAAATAGCTGGAATCGAGGATATCCTAATTGAAGCGGAGGAGATGGACGCCCTTGGCGCAGGCATCACCGGCGGAGACCCGATCCTGCGATTGGAACGAACACTTGAATATATTCATCTTTTAAAGAAGCGCTTTGGACCAGGTTTTCACATCCACCTCTACACTGCAACGCCTGTTTCAAAGGAGAATCTGCAGATGCTAAAAGACGCAGGTCTGGACGAGATCCGGTTTCATCTGACAGACTATGAAAACCAGGAAAACACAGCGGTTTGGACCAGCATCAAAGGCGCCGTTGAAATAGGGCTGGATACAGGTGTTGAAATACCGGCTATGCCGGGGGCTGAAGACGTGATTGCAGAGATTGCCCGGCGTCTCAAAAAAGCAGGTGCAGGTTTTCTCAATCTGAATGAGCTTGAATTTTCAGACACCAACCAGGAGCAGATGCAGCGGATGGGGCATGGTTTGAAAGATGAGCTTTCACATGCTGCCAGCGGGAGCGAGGAGACAGCGAGAAAAGCGGCTGCCATGGTTTCTGATTTCAACGTTCACTTCTGCACGTCCAGCTTTAAAGACAGCGTGCAGCTTAAAAACCGGCTCCTGCGAAGGGCGCAGAAAACCTCCAAACCATATGAAACCATAACCGAAGAGGGGCTTTTGTTGAAAGGAACCGTCACAGGTGCAGAGAATCTCAAAGGGCTGCGCATCCAGCTAATGGAAGAATACGATATTCCCGCAGACCTGATAGTCCTTGACCCAATGAAAATGCGGCTTGAAACCACTGCTGAAATAGCAGTCTTTCTCGCTGAAAACCACATCGGTTCAGGACTGGTCTACGCGGTTGTCGAAGAGTATCCAACGGCTGATCGGCTGGAAGTGGAAAGACACATCCTCTAAACCAATCAAATCAAAAGGGGTTCGTGCTATTTTTTCAAGCGCTCCAGCTCACCCTCATCAAAGGTAAGAGTCCGATGGGGGAAGGGAATCTCGATTCCAGCATCTTCAAGGGCAGACTTGATACTCAAGATAAGCTCGCTTTTGGCTGTGAAAATTTGGCTTGTCTGCACCCAGACACGAACAAGCAGATCAATACTTGAATCTCCGAATCCTGAAACCACAACCTGCGGCTCAGGCTCAACCAAAACACTGGAGTTGCCCTCAATAACACCCTGAAGCACATCCACTGCAGAGCCCACGTCCGACTTATAGGCAACACCCACCGAGATGTCGATTCGCCGGATATCATAATAAGAGAAATTTATGATCTTGGCGTTTGCAACTGTATCATTTGGAATGCGCATATACTTGTTGTCAAAGGTGCGAAGGCGTGTGGAAAAAAGACTGATATCGAGTACTGCGCCTGCGTTTCCACCGATATCCACTGCATCACCGATCTCAAAGGGCTGATCTGCAAGGAGAAAAAGCCCGCTGATAATATTGGAAACACTCCGCTGCGCAGCCATTCCAATAGCGATTCCTGCGATTCCTGCCGCCGCAAGAAGGGTGCTCACCTCAATGAACAAGTCCAAGGCCGTTACGAAGGCGATAGCTATTATAGTATAGGCTACAACCTTTTTGGAAATCTGACCGATATGAGGGTTGACCTTCTTTCCTACCGCCCGCTCGGTAAGCGACCCCGCAAGCTTTGAAAAAACATATCCTAAAATAATGATTACAAGGGCCTTAAAAACATCCTCGACCAAAGCCAGATTCCCACTCAAAGCAGAAAAGTCCACCATAATCAATCACCAAACCCAAAGTCACGGACAACATTCAAGGGAGAAAACTTGGTCAAAACATTCTTCGTTGACTTCAACTGCTCCTTAACAATCTTTTTTGCCTTCTTCGCAGCCCGCGTTGTGCCCTTCCCATAGTCCATTGAAAACTCACCCTCCCGGACGATATTCACATAAATCTTGTTTGTGAAATAACCGTTTTCAGCCTGAAAGAGCATTAGCC
>QIDD01000159.1 GCA_003230355.1 Methanobacteriota archaeon | reverse complement strand
TCCCTGAGATTTAGCTTGCCCAGGATATTGTCGCCGAATCCCTGCTCATCAAGTATCACCGGAACCTCGTAAACCGATGGCACATCATGGTTTGAGATTACGTCCAGCTTTCCCACGTCGCAGAACAGGCTGAGCTTCGCCTTGGTCTCAGGCAACAGTGGTTTATTGGTTCGACATACAAGAATGTCTGGCTGAATCCCGATTGCCCGAAGCTCCTTTACACTGTGCTGAGTGGGCTTGGTTTTCTGCTCACCCACAGCCTCAAGAGTCGGCACAAGGGTCACATGCACGAAGAGTATGTTTTCCCGCCCGTTCTCCATCCGAAGCTGCCGAAGCGCCTCTAGAAAAGGCATCCCCTCAATATCGCCTGTGGTCCCCCCGATTTCTACGAGCAGCGCGTCAGGATGATTGAGTCTCGCAATCATCTGTATCTGCCTTTTCACCTCATCCGTGATATGGGGGATAACCTGCACGGTCTGGCCGAGATACCCGCCTTTACGCTCCTTTTCAAGCACTTCAAGGTATATCTTGCCAGTTGTAATGTTGTGGTCCCGGCCAAGCTCGATGTCCAGAAAACGTTCGTAGTGGCCGAAGTCCAGATCAGCCTCGTAGCCGTCCTTTGTCACCCAGACTTCGCCGTGTTGATAGGGGTTCATCAGACCGGGGTCCACGTTGAGATAGGGGTCGATTTTACAGATGTCAACAGAGATGCCGCGGCTCTTGAGGATGAGGCCGATTGCCGCGGTTGTCACGCCTTTGCCCAGTCCAGATAAGACTCCGCCTGTGATTATTACATATTTGGTCACAATTTCTCCTCTCTCAGATCAATCGTATCAGCTAGATCAGGCCCCGTGGATATCAGTGTTACAGGAACGCCCACTTTATCCTCCACCTCAGCGATGAACGCCTTGGCCTCATCTGTGAGCAGTTCATAGTCGCGCACACCCTTGTTTCTAGGGTCGAGGTAATCGATACATGTGAGCGCTATCTGACTCGCCGAGTTAATCAAGACCGCTTTTCGTGCTAGTTCAAAGTCGAATCTCCCGTTTCGCCGTTTCCGTCCTGTAACCGTCCCGAACTCAACGATTCCCAGCCGCTCCGCCTCCTTTGGGTCCATCTCAGTTGGAAATGGTCCTTCTCCAACTCGTGATGGGTAGCTTTTGAAGACAACGATAACATCGGAAACATCAAGAGGGCCGACTCCAACATCCACACATGCCTGCGCGGCGTTTGTGTCCTTTGACGTTACAAAGGGATAGTCGCCGTAAAAAAGTGAGAGCCCGAATCCCTGTGAACATTCAACCAAAACCTTCTTTCCCTCCTGCTTTGCCTTGTGCAGCTCATCAGGAACGTTTGTAATATATTTTTCCAGTGCCGATACGTCCTTTGCAAGCTTGAGCGAGCGGTTTGCACGATCTTGATTCGCAGGCCCGCAGCCAGTGCCAGTGCTGCCGATCTTATCCTTTAAATGAGATGAGCCTTTATCACGCCGGATATGGTCTTCTTCGATTATGCCTGCGCGCATGTCAACGCCGAAGCGATCTTCAATCCCAAGCTCAGAGATCTCTTTAAGAAGGACTTCAGGGTTTACGAGCACACCTGCTCCTATGAGAAGGCGAGTGTCTTCAGTAAGAAAACCAGATGGCACCAGTCGCAGGCCGTATTTCTTCCCCTTATACTCCACAGTGTGCCCGGCATTCGGCCCGACACCCGCACGCGCCGTAATATCAAATTTGTCTTTGAGGCAGAGGTAGCTAACTATCTTTCCCTTCCCCTCATCCCCCCACTGCCCCCCAACAAGTATTGTAACCATCTGAAACCTCCTGATAGGAAGCATAGCCATAGGACTCTGGGATTTATATCTTTTTCTGTAAGCGCTGTTTTTTCAAGGCTTTGGCGGCAGTGAAAAATGGGTGATTCAAACTTGTGTAAAAAGAAATTTATATATGAGAAACCCATAGGATGCTGTGCTATGAAACGAGGGATATTTCTTCTGATCTTGATATGTTTGGCTGTGCCTTCGGTGAGCGGGCAGGGAGATACTCTCAAGCGACAACCCCGCAGACAATGCAGTTGCAAGCGCCTGGTCGCAGAAAACCGGTTCACCGCTCGTGACAACATCTTGGGGGGAGTTTTCAAGCGGCGCTCTTTCTGAAATCATTTCAACAGGTGCAAGCCTTGTCTACATTATCGGCGGAGAAACCGCTATCCCCGGTGCTGAGAGCAAGCTTAAAAAACAGGGAATATCTGTTGTGCAGATTAGCGGCGCTGACAGGATGGAAACCTCGCTAAAGGTTGCTGAGCGATTCGGAGCCGCACGGGCCGTTGCAGTCTATGGATATGATCTCACAGCAATGGACGATGCACTTACACTTGCTTCTGCAGAGACTCTGCCAGTTGTTTTTTATGGTTCTGCTGACGCAGGGTTTGGAAACAGCCTGGCCCGAATGGGAATCGGACGCCTTGAACTCATCGAAAGCCCGGCGCTTGACACAATTGTATCAGACTCAATCTACAGTGCAGGGATAACAACTTCTGAGATAACGCGGGACACGAAAAACACGGTAGAGGCGATGCTCGATCTGGTCCGGTCCAGAATCGATGAAGCAGGGGTGCTTGTAAGATCGATAAAGGACGCAGAGACACTTGCAGCGGCAGGCCTAATAGTTGATGCTAAGATAAACATGCAGAGCGCGGAGTCCAGCTTCAAAGCGGGAAAATACGCAGACGCATTCAAAAGCGCGGTTTCAGCCGAGGAGTCAGCAAGCTACGCAATCGCAGTGTACAGTGGTCGTGCGCAGGGCCGTATAACAGAGGCAGTTGAGGCTGCCGATCTAGGCATAGCTCAGAAAGGAGTTGCAGTTGTAAAAGAAGACCTGCGAGCTGTGGGCGCACCCTATGGCGTGGGAATTCCGGTGCCGATTCTAATCGATTTTTCAACCTATCTAGTGGACATCGAAGGATACAATAAGAGTGTTGAAATCGGGACTGGGCTGGGCTTTGACTATGACACGGTTGGAAAATACACCCGTGCCGTGGGCCAAACAGTGATGGTGGAACTCTATGAACAGGATTCCGAATCCAGCGCAATTGAATGGGCCAAGCTCACAAAGTTCTATGAAACTGAAAGCAAGGACTGGATGAATACAACCTTTATGGGCTATCCTGCAAGCAAGAAGAGCATAACCGTCCCGGTGTCAGATAACATGAACCAGGAGGTTTTCCTGCGAGTTGCCGTGGGCAGGCTCGGTATTTTTACAAAGTTTACTCAGAGCGTTCGAAAGTCAGATATCGACACGCTTCTCTTGCATCCTCTTGTGGCCCAGGCGATGGTTGAAGGGGTCACAGGCGAGGTAATAAAAGAAATCGAGGCCAACCAATAAGTGAAGTGGAAATCGTTCTGATATTCATCTAGCCTCAAGTTAGATTTCAGGTGAGATGATGATTTAGGTTTCCTTTAGCTCGATTTTTATGATTTCAGCACTTGGGGAAACACAAACCCACTCTTTTAGTATTATTTCTTGAGACCAATTACGCTCAGGAAATTTGAACTCTAAATCGGTTTTCCCAATTTTCATATCTCGTTTAGAATAAAGTAAGAATGAATTCTCTAGTGGGGACGCTATCATATTTGGCTTCCAGTCATGTAACCCCCAGCTTCTTAACTTGGAGCTAAATCCGTAAGGATGAACAAGTGTATCTGCCCGATATTCTAGTTGTTCGTCTGCTTTCTCAAGCGCTGAACGGGGATTATCTTCCTCACTTTTAATTGATTTTGAAGAGGTAATTATTTGATTAATGATTTTTCGAGCCTCTTCATCAGCAAATTCTTCTGCTATCATGTTTCTTAAAACCAAATATTGTAGTTCTAAAATGTCCTCCAGATCCGTATCCTCTTCTAAGATTCTCTTGATCTTGACTTCTTCGGGTCTTATCGAAAAATTTCTTGATAGAGTTTTTCTTGAATCGTATATTTTAACGTCGCCCAACTTATTTGGTGTCTTGTGGCTCTTGTAAAGTTTAATTATTTCTTGCTTAAAAGTATTTTGAAAACTCCCCATTTTTTACTCCAATTCTTCAATCAATAGAACCTTCCTCCCATACCAAATCCTTTAGGTAAACGATGGGTAGTATTCGGATTCGCCGTTTACCTTTTTGGCTTTGACAACGTCTTTGAGTGTGACAATTCCAGAGAGCTTGCCGCCGGCTACAACTGGGAGTCTGCGGATGCGGTGCAGCGTCATAATCTTCGCGGCCTGCTCGATTGTTTCTTCCTCGCCTATTGTTTTTATGTCAGTTGTCATAACCTCTTCCACAGGTGTTTTCAGTGTTTTGTTTTCAGCGAGAACCTTGCGCAGAAAATCAGATTCAGTCACGATTCCCACCGGTTTGCCTGCGGATTTGACAACGATCAGGCAGCCGATCTTTTCTTCTTTCATGATGCTGGCAGCCTCGACAACAGTTGCCGTGGGCGCGACGGTAAAGACGGGTTTGGACATTACGTTTTTCACAAGCACAGAAATTCACCACACATTTTTATAGAAATATCTGTTTTAAAGAAATATAATGTTTGCGGTTCAGAGGGTAGGGCGGCTTTTTATGGCTCTGTTGATTGTGGCCCTTACTGTGGGGTGTTTAAGCCTGGGCGCTGAGCGTATTACAGTGGATGATTCCGAGCGGCTTGTGGACTCAGCGCGGGCGGCAATCGATGCGGCGGACAGCTATATTAAGGATGGTGATTTTAGTCGTGCCAAAAAAATGCTTGAAGAGAGCAGGCGCGATTTAGGCGGCGGTGCCGAGGGGTTTAACACTGTTTTTGACAAATTTGAGATGGAGGGTGTTTTAGCAGCAGAGGAAAAAGTTGAATTCACACTCGCCTATTTAGGGCAGGGTAGGCCGGTTGTCGCCCGCGCAAGTCTCGCCGCTGCACGAGAAGAGCTTGTTAGAGTCGGAATCTCGCAGCTAGGTGCAAAAGACCGCATCGCGCCAGAGAGATTTACAGTTACAAAAGGTGAGTTTCCCCTCACATTTTACGACACTGTGGACGGCGTTTACATCGGATATCAGCCTGTGCCGCACAATATTGCGAAGGCGGCGAGAGAAGCATTCTACGCCTATGACAAATCTGGGAGCGACTCAGACCTCGCCCGCGGAGTGTTTCTCACCGAGCTACTTATCGAGATGTCAACTGAGCGTGAAGACGGCTTCATTGTGTGGCCGAACAACTTTGCCTGGCCTGCATATAACCTCTCGCCGGGATGGATCGGCGCGCTCTCACAGGCTGGGTGCATGAAGGCGCTCATGCTGGCCTACGGCGCCACAGGCGACGACCGCTACCGTGTGTTTGGCGACAAGGCGCTTTCAGCCTTCGAATTTGACGTTTCAGAGGGCGGCCTTCGAAGCATACGAAGCGATGAATCCGGCAGTTATGCATGGTATCCTGAGTACGCCCGGTCTGAGCC
>QIDD01000158.1 GCA_003230355.1 Methanobacteriota archaeon | reverse complement strand
GGTGTGAAATGAGATGGTAGGCAGTTTATTTACAGAACTTTTTGTCGATTTTGAGGGCTTTTTGATTAGCCTGATGTTCTTGTTGCCCCTCCTTTATCTAGCTTTAAGTTTGATTGGAAAGTGGAACTATTTGACGATAGCAGTTTCATTTGTCTCTGCGTTTATTGTTGGGGCGCTTTCAATATTCGTTTTGGAATTTGGGTTTCTAATATTCCCTCTCATTGGATGGTACATATTCTATAAAAGCATTTTAAGAACATTGCAATTGGAAGTTAAAGACGGAACACATCCTCCGAAAGTACTTTATACCCCGACGATTCTAGGAGTCATGGGTCCTCTATCTTTCGCTTTGTATCCCAAGTTTGACATTTTGTGCTCTTGATTTTATCTGGAAAATGAGTTTGACAGAATGTCTTGATCAGGGTTTTTACACCCTGATTTATCAGGTGATTGCATAGTTTCGGCCTAAAACCACGGTTGAAAGGGGGTTGAAGTTGGAGAAAATGCGTCTTTTGTGGCCTGATTTTCTGTATTCCACGGTAAGTGTCAAATTCGATAGCGATATTTTGATGGATTTCGGCGACGTGTGCTTCAAATCTTGGTGCTCGAAACGTATCAATGAGATGATGAGTTGAGCCAGAAAACCTATGATCAACGCCCCGTAGATGCTGGGTTCTGTCCAGACCCGCAGAGGCCTGATCTCAATCTCGTTTTTGAGGCTGTGAAATATCTTTTCGATCGAGTCCTTTTGCCGGTAGATCGCAAGGGCCTCACAAAGTGTCAAATTCTTGTTCGATGCAAGGCAGAAAAATCCTTCACGCCCGGTGATCGAGGCCTTTTTGAGGATCTTTTTTGCTTCACACTCGCTCAGCAACGCAAGCTTCGTCTGATACGAATACTCGCACTCAACGAGGGGATTGTTGATCCTGTACTTTTTGGGCAATTTCCGATTATTCTCTATGCTTTGTTGAATCTTCTCAGCCTCAGCAAAGAGACGCTCAACCTTTCTTAGCTTGGCCTCCATCTGCTGTTCATAGAGGTGCTCGGAGAAAAACAGGTAGTTGATCCTGCTGGGAAACTTCTTCTTGAGGCCGAATATCCCATATCGCTCGTCAACAAGTTCTGCTTCGGATTTGTCGAAGTCCTTGATCCAGGCCTTATCATCGCTCTTGTTGAGCTGCCGTGCAGTAAGATATTTCAGCTTTGAGCGTTCGACGCGATCAAGGTTTTCTTTGCGGTTGGCGCCCTGGTCGATGACAACCATCGACCCTTCGCGCAATCGGTCCTTAGCCTGATCAAAAGTATCGTCAAAGTGAACCTGATCGTTCACGTTGCCTGCTCGAACCGTCATGCCTATCGGAACGTTGATAGGGTTGGAAAGCTCGGTGACTCCCACGGTTATCTGCTTCTTGTCGGGCCGATGATCACGGCTATAGCCATGTCTACCAATGGGGCATTTGTCACCATACAAGACCAGGCTTGTCCAGTCCATGTTGACATTCGTGTGCTCGAAATCATATCTCTGGAACAAGGCATCCTGGATATCGGCGATGATCTCCAGATAGTTGTCGCCGATGATTTCAAGGGCTCGATAGAAGGTTCGTTGTTCAAAGGGCTTGAGGTTGAATGCGTCCAGCACCTCCCTGCGGTTGGTCCAGTCCGCCGCTTTGGTGATGCTCTGATTTTCGGTGAGCCTGTAGCTCACCAACGCCTTAATGAGGCTGTTGATATCTCTCCCACGATCTTTGTGCTTCCCGAATATCTCGGACAAGCCGAGGCGACCATAATATTTCTGCACCGCAAGGATGGTGCCAATAGGAAAGGATATATTCTCGTTCGGTGTAATAAACTCTGTTCTTAGGGATGTTTGCTTTTTCATGAAACAAACTAACCTAAGAACACTTATTTTTAATCAACTGTCAAAGTTGGGTTTGAAAGGACTGCATAGGCACCCGCGATTTCTTTAAACACGCCTTCCGCGGAATCTTTATCCAGAATTGTTACGTCAGGGTGGAATTTTTTTGCCAGCAGCTTGAAGACTTTTTTAATCTCTTCAGCGCTTGCCTCCTCAGAAACCCCGAGGACATCGTAGAGAGTATGGGTTCCCATTTGTAAATTTAACTGACCTGTAACATTGGGAAAGGATTTGGAAATATATTTATAAGCCGCCTTGGAAAATGAGGGGACATGAGATTGATCGCGTTGATATTTGTGGTTTTCCTAGTGGCAGGCTGCCTTGGAAGCGGTGGAGGCACTGATGTGAAAACCAACCAAAAAGGAGGTAATGTAGATATGACAGATAATCCAACAGCAGTAATTGTTACAAACAAAGGCGAGTTCAGATTCGAGCTGTTCAAAGATGGCGCGCCGATTACAGTTGAAAACTTCATCGGCCTTGCAGAGTCAGGTTTTTATGACGGGCTCACATTCCACAGGTATGAGCCGGGATTTGTCATTCAGGGAGGCGACCCCCGTGGAGACGGCACGGGAGGATCAAATAAAATGATACCCCTCGAAGTCTCGCCTGAGCTGACACATGTGAAAGGGGCCATTGGAATGGCGCGCAGCCAAGATCCGAACAGCGCTTCAAGCCAGTTCTACGTGACCCTTGAGCCATCTCACTTTCTGGATGGAAGCTACGCGGTCTTTGGACAGGTTACAGAGGGCATGGATGTGGCTTCTTCGCTTCGAGCCGGCGACCGAATGGAAGAGGTAACGATTGTTAGATGAGTATGAAGTACTATCGTGTTTTCTATAAAGGTGTGAACGGTGATGGGGAAAAATGTTATCGCGTAACATGGGTCTATGCCGAAAGCGAGGATGAGGCCAAAGAGCTTTCTGATCTCGGCGAGTTTGTGGAAGAGCAGAAAAGCGATAACCTCTCCGCTGATGAAGAAGTGGAGTGGACACTGGATTACGTTTCTGAAGCTCCCTGCATGGATTAAGTTTGAATCTCTGCCGGCGCCGCGACTTGTTCTTCAGCTGTTTGAGCGTGTTCGGCTCTTAGGTATTTCTCGTGAAGCGTGGGTACGAACCAGCCTTCTTCACGTATTATTTCTTGTCTGATCTGCTCAGACGATCTGTCTTGTCTCTCTTGACTTTGCATTGGATTTTTACCTCCCGCCTAATATTTCTTTGATGTAGACAATTAACTATATTGGTTTTTAAAGTACTTAATATTTACCTGTGGATTTTGATTCCGTCTTTTTTCGTGTTCTAGCTCCGGTGTCAAAAAATATTGACAAACAATCAAGGGCTTTAAATACACTGTAAAATCAAAGAGGTATCAGGTGATAAATCATGGATGGAAAAATTATAACCGTTGTTTTAATGCTCACCGTTGCAGGGGCAATACTCGTAAGCGGGCTAGTAACAGAACCACATGTTTCGGAGACAAATAAAACAGGTCTGAACCAAAGCCGAATTCTCGCGGAAGGGGGCTTGAAAAAATTCAACAC
>QIDD01000157.1 GCA_003230355.1 Methanobacteriota archaeon | reverse complement strand
TATGGATATTTAGTTGTCTCTATAGCAGATAACTTATTAAATCCTTGTTCTCAAGAAATCTGGAACCTCAAAAGCGCTCCTATCCCGCCGATTGCGTCGAGTCGTTCGCCGGCGTCGTGTTCCGGCGAGACAACATGAATTTCGCCGCGACCCTGTTTAACTTTTTCAAGGAGCTTGTCAGGATGATGTTTCTGAAGGAATGTATATGTTACTAGCAGTGTTTCGATTGCGCTCATATTTGCCGCGTGCTCCACCTCGGCGGGCCCGTAGGCAGCTGGGCCGGTTACCGCGATTCTGCTGAAAAGCTCTTCCACAAGCCTGGTTTCAACAGCAACCTTGCTCTCCTCAGCAATCTTCTCCACAGCACCCCGCTTCAAAACCTCCTGTATCGCTGCCCGTCCGCCGCATCCAGCCGGCTCCAGAAATATGCCTTCAACCCCCTTCTTAGCCTTAAGCCTGTCAAAGACCTTTTCCTTCGCAAAACCTGGGCCGCAGACAATGGCCGCAGACACACCCTCATCTTTTTTCATCTCAGCAATTTTAGCGCTCACAACATCATAGAAATCAGCCGCATTCACCGTGTAATCACCTGCCTGGTCTTTTCCGCCGAGTGCCTTTGTCACCCTGAAGGCATATTGGATTCCGAATTTACGCAGCACCGCAAAATCCGCCTCACCATCCTCAACCGAGACAATAAGTACCCGCCCAACCTTTGAGCTTTTCTCAGCCTCGCGAAGCCTGTCAAGCTGCCACCGCTTCCAACTCTTTGAAACAGTCACTGTGTCGCCAACGCCGATGTCCAGTGTGTGATAGCTGCCCAAGCCAATATTAGGGTCGCTGCTGGCTGTGAGCTGTCCCGTGAGGCGAAGAGTCTTCGAATGCTCCGAGTAATCCGAGTCCACCAGCCGGACTCCAAGAAACACCCTGACCCGTTGGCCTTTATCCGCCCGCGCTTTGGTCTCATCCTTCAGCCGCCTGTAGCTCACGCCTGAAACAATGTCGCCAGATTCTAGCACGCTCTTCAGATACCAGAGGTCGTCAAGATCTTCGATCTTTAGCTTTGACTCTTCTTTGAAATGGCGAACCTTCATCTCTTTTTACTCCTCACAATTGCGTATCCGCCAGTTGGAAGCGCGCGCTGAATATCGTCGATGTTGAGCTTTTTCACTACCGCCTGATCTGCATCAGAGACTTGCTCAAGAAGCATTTCCTTTATCTTCAGCGCTGCTTCCTTGCTCTTCATCCGGCCAGGTATAATGTTTACCCTGTTGCCGGCGTAAGCTTGGACCGCGATTTCAGGTCCTGCCATGACTTGCACTGCATCTTCACAGATCTTCACACCCACTGAGAGCGCTACCTTCGAGCGGATGAAATTGCGTTTCCCACGGATTATAAACGCGCCTTTACCCACGTATTCGCCGGACTGCGGTGTTTTTGAAACCTGCTCAGGGTTCACCCAATAGACGTCGAGAAAAGCGGCGTCACTCCTCCAGGCAATAGAGTTTGACGCTGCAAACTGAGCCGCCTCTTCAAGAGTCTGCTCTGGAACCGCTTGGCCCTCAGCCTTGACTACAACCGCTGGCGCGCCATGAATATCTGCGTGGAAAAAGACGTCGCCCTTCTCCATATGCCGCTTCACAATGGTTTCATTTGATGTTGCGTCGCGCCCGCCGACCACAAGCAGTCCGTCGCTTGACATGAACCAACGGAACCGCTCATACCACTTCAGCTTGCGAACAACCCGCTTCACCGGCATTCCCACATCTTTTTCAGCAGCAGTCCTGCCTTTCTTCACATAATCCCGGATCTGGGCTTTCGTCTTCTCTGCAGCACCTCTGGCGCCTTTAAGCTTCACACGCGCTTTCTTCGACTTTGAATAATAGCTGTCAGCGTTTTTCGAAGCCGACACATTGAGATCCAGCTTAAACTTCATTCCACCGATTAAAACTGTAACAACCCCTTCTTTGCTGTTATACCCCTGCACCGCGGGAGCAGCCTTCAACTGTTTTTTTATCTCACCAACAGACATGTTTTTACGGGCCTTTGAAACCGTGTCAATCAAGGTCTCAACATCACTGAAGTTCGCGTAAATAATGTCACCAATCCGCTTGCCATCCCGAATACTCTGGTTGAACCGTTTGATCGCCCGCGCCTGCTCCCGAAGACGCATGTTAATCGATGTAAGACCCTCCCGATACCTTGATTCCACTTTCTCCAAAGCATCGTCCATAACACGCACGGTGAAAAACTCGTCCAACGCCGCGCTGAAACTTGGAAACTCCTTGGCAGCTCGGCCCTCATAGCTTTGCAGCCTGACCGGAGTCACATCAACCGGTTCAGCACCATCAAAAATTATAACCGGGCTCGGATTGAAAGCGCCTTTTTTAAGCTCGTCAAGCGCGCTGATAACACGAGCCGCATCCTCAAGCGAAAGGGTTGAAACATTTTTATCAACACCAGATCGCAGACATATCTCCTCGCCATACTGCCCCCCCAGCCCCAGCGGCCCGGCAAGGGCTTTTACAAGGCTGCCATATCCGTCAACAATCTCTTTCAACTCTGCTGCATCGATTTCAAAGGGATTTGTGCGCTGCGGCGGATACTCATACACATTTTTACCGATTAGCTCGCGGTGTTTGAACCGCCTGCGTTTCATAACTGCACGGATAATTCTCTCAGAATCGATGAGAAGCGAGTTTCCCTCGCCGAAGAGCTCGAAGACCAACTTGAATTCACCTTCACCAGTTTCAACAGTCAGCTCAACGATGCGGTCAAAACCCACCTGCTGAACACCTGTGACCACTGCATTCGAAAGATATTTGCGAAGGGTCATTGCAAAATTCGATGGCTTTCTCGGCGAAGGCACGGCATAGTCGCTGAGATAGATATTCTTCCCCACCTCAACTATCAGGTTTTTCGCGCTGCCGTCGCGATAGCGCAGAAGAACCCTGAGCTGGCCTGGCGAAGGCTGGTAAACCTTTTTAATGCGCACGTCACCCTTGAACTCGGTTACAACAGCCAAGATGTCAAAGCTCGACATATCAGTCTTCATAAACACAGTTTTAGGAAGGTAAGCTTTATTAACGTTGCCAGAATCAAAGGGGACATGGATGAAGAGGTTGAGAGAAGGATAGAATATTTTCACATGCTCCTCGGTCTTGCAGCGGGTATTGTGAGCGGAATGTTTGGGGCCAGCGGCGGACTAATTGGGCTTGTCACCGGCTACTCAGGATTCTTCCTCACACGCATAATCTTCAAACTCAGCCAAGACGATTTTCCAATGAACAAATGGGTGTCCAAAGGCGCAATGCCTTTTCTCATGTTCTGGCTGCCCACATGGATATTCGTGTACAACCTGTAGTCTTCAGTTTGAAAGCACTATTTCTTTTTCGACCCCGTCGCCCTGCCAGTAAACAATGCGCTTAGGCGTAACCCGCACAAAGGCTGCAACCCAGGGGAGCGTGCTGTAATGGATGTCTGGGTGCCGGGCGTAGGTT
>QIDD01000156.1 GCA_003230355.1 Methanobacteriota archaeon | reverse complement strand
ACAACCATTCCGCAGACCGGATCTTTTCGCATGTAGCATCACTTTCCCTTTTCAATTATTATATATCTTATTTGGATATATCCTATTCTTATATATAAAGGTTGCGTTCACCCACAACCCCTGAAATAAAACACAATAAAATCGATTCTTCTATCGCTACGCTCGATTCTTCTATCGCTGCTCGTCTTGAATTAGCCAGTCTCAACCAGCGACATTGTAGCCGGCTTTCTCGATTGCGGCATCGAACTCATCTACTTTCGTCTTTGAATGATCATATTTTCCACCCTTCCAGCGCAGTGCGTGCATTTCATCTCATCTATCCCTAATATCAACATTGCCTCAGACACATTTGTCACCTCTAATTTTTGTTTTACCTTAACACGTGAAAATTCATATTATATTTAGATATATCAGAAAAAAATATATAAAGGTTGTGATATATTATGAAGACATGGAAGAAGTTAAAGTAACAAATCTCGTAAAGTTTTTCAGCCTATTCCTACTCTATCAAGCCCCTAAACACGGCTATGAGCTGATAAAAGAGGTTGAAAACCATCTTGGCACAAAGCCTAGCACTGGTCAAATTTATCCATTCCTAAACGCCCTGCTGGAGAACGGTATAATAAAGACAAAAGAAGAGGGTAACAGGGAAAAGAAGGTCTATGAACTAACAAAAGAAGGGAAAAAATTTGTGGAGAAAAAACTCGAAATGTTCGGAGGAGTCATCTCAGCAAATATCGAAAAAGACCTCACAACCTGCGCCCACTGCGGATGCAAATTATACAGCGGAGCACATGAAGAGATCATTGCCGGAGAAAAGCTCACTTTCTGCTGCAAACACTGCGCAGGAACATACAAGAAGAATCCTTAGTAATTCCTTTAATCGAATAACTATGATCTTCTCCTATTAATCTATAATCAAGCTCCAAATTATAGGTCTAAAAAGGGCTTCTTGTTATGTTTTGAAATTAAAATACAACCAATTGAACATATGAGAATACCTGCAAAGAGGATAACAATAATAAGTGTTATCAACAACACGCCAAAAATCCGCAAAAAATATTAAAGGCAGCACTAAAAGACTGGCAACATCCGTTGAGACCCATTCTTCAATGAAAAATTAAACACTACCCCTCTCCTTTTGTTAGATAATATATTCCAATAATGAGTGCAACGCCGGAGCTAAACACGTTACTTGTCATGACACCGTGCCCCGCCACAAGGGTTATGAATATAAAATAGCCCACTGCAAAGAGCACAAGAAATAGACCTATTTTTTTGTTATTCATGATTTCACCTCTTCAAGCAAACATTCCACCAATAACTGTTTTCAGCATCCTCGTCTTTGAAGACGTGATCTCATCATTGAAGTATCCCACAAGAAGCCGTTCCATCTTGGCTTCACTAACTCTTGAAAGGAATTTAATAATTCTGTTGCGCCCCCAGTCTGGGCAGTGAATTGCGAGGTTCTGGGCAAACCGCATGTTGTTATAGAACCTCCCAGCATTTAGAACCTCCTGAGAGTATGCCTCCAGCCCTTCTTCAAGGGTCATTTCGTCTCTCAGGACTTTTGTGATCACACCCCCGCAGAACTCGGCATATTCAAAGGTCTTTCTTATCCCTTCACCAGAAAGCGGGAGAACCTGCCAGCAAGCATCTCCAACTACAAAGATTTTACCCTTTACAGGTTCGCCCAGCCCGATTGTAGGTAGGTGCCCTCCATGACGTGGTAGGTCCTTGCCCTTGATATCCAGCGTCTCAAGAAAACTGTTAAGCGTTTCCCGTGGCTTAAAACCAGAATACGCACCAATCCCTATCCTCGCAGTGTCCTTGCCTGTAGGGAATACCCAGCCGTATCCTCTCTTGATGAACCTTTTTCCATAATATATATGAAAAGAATCAGTGTCCCCCTGAAATTCAGTCTCTATTTCGAGACCAAATGCCGGCATTGTTCTCTTTGTTGTGTTTAGCTTTTTGTGATCCTTTTCTCTGATCCCAGGCCAGCCGCTTGCATCTACGAGTAGTTTTCCAGAATACCTTGCGTCCTTGGTCAATATGGTGTTTGAATCATTGCCATCCAGACCGATGACCCGATTTCCAGTAAGAATCTCGGTATTCTCAAGGTTGCCTGCAAGGGTTGTGCAGAACTTTTTGTAATCAATAGTGCAGAAGGTTTCTGGGAGCTTTATTCTCACGCGGGATCCATTGCTTGAATGAATGGTGCCGTAGTCAAAGGTCTTGAGCACACTATCTTTGCAGTTCAGCTTCTCCATCCACTCCACAGACGTGGCGCACGTTGATTTTTGGGTTTGGCCAAGCTCTTTTTGCCGCTCAAGTATGAGAATTTTGGCATCCTCTGTGAAGTAGGCCGTTGCAAGCCCTGCAAAGCTTGCCCCAACAATTACAACGTCACTTTCACTATTTCTCATATTTTAGGGGGGAAATAAAGCTTTCAAGGTCTTTGGTGAAAAAGACCCTGGAGTGCCTGTGCCTCTTCTTTTTTTATCTCTTCCCTGCATACAGTATACATCTCTAACTGCAGCTCTTACAGCACTTGCAAGCGCCGTATCTATTCCTTTTTTCGATCTTTTTTATCTTCACGTTTTTCACCTCCTTTACTTGCTTTTCACAGTTGCCGTGTATTCACCAGTCGATGCCACCGTCTTCAGTATCTCCTCAACAGTGATCTTCTCTGGGTCGTATTCCACAACCCCTTTTTTTGCATCCCAACTGATCTCAGCTTTTTCGATACCGCCTTTGACAGACAGCATCATCTGGATGCCGTTTGCGCACATCCCGCAGTGCATTCCCTTTATGTCGAGATTTATCGTCTCCAAAAACTTCACCTCCTGTTTTAACCTTTAAGTTTTGCCCTTAGCTCCTCTTCTTTTGGAACGCCGCCAACCCATTCCAGCTTGTCATTGATCACGATGCCGGGCGCGGACATTAGCTGATATTTGGTGGCTACCTCTGGATGCTCCAGGACGTCTATGACCTCGACTTCAAGCTCAGGCATCTCCTCCTTCATCTTGAAAGCAAGCGCTTTCGCTTCAGGGCAGTGGGCGCATCCCGGCATTGTCAATATCTTGATGCTTGTCATCGCAGACGCACCTCCAGTGGGTTCATATCCTTCATCTCCGGCATCGACTGAAAATCCACACATGCCTTGGAATACTTCCCCCATCCATTCATCATCCTTGAATGGTAATTGTTCTGGCAATAAGGTAACTGGGGGTCGTAACCTTCGCATTCTCCACATCTAGGTTGTTTTAACATTACACACATCACCTCATGGAAAGGCCGATAAACAGGCCTGCGACAAATATTAGGAAGAGCCCCAGGATCAGGCGCTGCTTTGGCAGGGTTATCTCACCGCTTTGCATCTTATCTTATCGTCTCCTCTTTATGAAATAAGCTGCTAACGCCAATGCAACCAGAAGAATCCCTAAATAAAGTGTAGTGCCGCTGCCACCATCCTCGGTAGTATCGTTGTCAACCAACACAGGGGTTTTTTCTGCCCCCTCTGACGCGCCGGCACTTCTCAGATAATTCACTATATCCCATATATCTTCATCAGGCAGCTGATCTTCAAATGCCGGCATGAAATCTCCAACACCCTCTTTAATCTTGTAAAAAAGCTCCCCATCGGTGTGCTCGTCCAACAT
>QIDD01000155.1 GCA_003230355.1 Methanobacteriota archaeon | reverse complement strand
GTGGCATCAGCCACTGATTACATTGTTGCTGATCAGGGGAGCATGACAGGGAGTATCGGCGTGATATTCACCTTCCCACAGTACGATACTATGCTTGACAAAATCGGCGTGCGCATGCGTGTTTTCAAGGCAGGCAAGTACAAGGATATTGCAAGTCCCTATCGAAACATGACACCTGAAGAAGAGGTGATTGTCAATGAGTGGGTTATGTCTGCCTATGATGATTTCATCCAGGTTGTTGCTGATAACCGGAATCTTTCAAATAGCTATGTACGCTCTGTTGCAGAGGGCAATATCTACACAGGCCGTAAGGCCGTTGAGCTTAGGCTTGCAGACTCTGTTGGAACCCGGAAAGAGGCGATTGAAATCGCGGCGCACATGGGTGGAATTGAGGGAGAGCCTGGAATCGTTACTTATCGGGGGCGGGGCTTTTTCAGCGACTTTGTAGGCGTTGCATCGGCGCGCTTCGGCTATGGATTCGCGCGCGGACTGCTGGCTTCGGAAAATCAGGGCGTCCCCAGCTACTAATTTCCTCAGTTTACAATAAGTTTTACAGAACAATGCTCTTGAACATTCTTTCCTAATGCATTTAAATGTATTTTACATTAATCATCGTATAATCATTTTGAGATATGGATGAAAACAATGAAAAAGCGGCCGCTAATGCTTGTGCTAATTTTTTTGATAATGGGCTTTATATTAATTTCAAGCGGATCAAGTCTGCAAGGCCCTAACATTTTTTCTGCTGAAACCACAACCACTACTTTGGAAGGAGTAACTACAACGACTGCCGTTGAACCGACTACTACGTCAACCTATACCTCCCCGACGACGTCTACCACTCATGTCATTCCCGCCACCACATCGACCACCGTTTCTACTTCGGAAACCACCTCTACTACTACAACCTCAACAACAACCTCCACAACAAGCTCAACAATATCCGAAACATCCTCAAAGACCCCGTCCACAACTGTTTCGACAACGATTCCACCAGGCATTCACAGTGATTTTGAAGTAACAACCACCGCTCCCACAACAACAACCACCGAAAAGGAGATTACAACCACAACCTACACCTCACCAACAACCACGCTGCCGCAATCACCACGCCCTCCCTCACAACCGCCTGAGGAGATCCCCGAATTTCCCACAGCCGCCCTGCCCGCGATAGTGGGAATGGCAGGATATCTAGCTATGAGACGGTTGAGAAAACAGGGGCCAAAGGCAGATTAAGTCAACTAAATTCCGAAGGAAATAATCGCCTTTTCAATCAGTTTCAAAGGGATTCCTGCAAACAGTCCTAAAACTATAGCTCCAAGGCCGAGGATCACAATAGGAACGAGCATTGCCAGCGGTGCTTCATCTATTTTCACATCTCCCTTTGCGTCCCCTTTGAAGTGGATGTAGTTTATGAGCCTGAGATAATATATCGCGTTAAGCAGGCTGCTTGCAAGTATTACGAATGTGAAGGCATAGCTTTTCGTCTCCACCGTGCCGAGTAAGAGAAACCACTTGGAGACAAAGCCTGTGAGCGGCGGAATCCCCACCATAGACAGGGCTGCGATTGAAAAAGCCGCCATTGTAAAGGGCATCTTCCGCCCCAAACCCTGATAGTCGCGGATGTTTCGCTTGCCCGTCTTGTACATCACAGCCCCGACTGCGAGCAGCATCGTGCTCTTCATCACCGCGTGGTGGAGTATGTGCAAAAGCCCGCCTGCAAGCCCGGAATTGGATAGAAGTGTCGCACCCAGAATCACATACCCTATCTGGCTGATACTGGAGTAGGCGAGGATGCGTACAACATCATCCTGTGCAATGGCGTAGAGCGATCCGATGATTATTGCAAATCCCGCGAGAAGCTGAAGGAGGGGCATGATCGTTGTGGCTGATAGGAGTTTTACTCCGTAGATGGAGTAGAAAAGCCTGTAGATTACATAGGCCATGACCTTGATTGTGAGAGCTGATGACAGAGCGCTTACAGGTGCGGGTGCGTGGGTATATGCGTCAGGGAGCCACAGGTGAAGCGGGAAAAGCGCAGATTTAAGACTGAATCCTACGATGAAAAACCCAAGCGACGCGAGCACAAGCCGGGGGTAAAGGGTGTTTGCAGCCTCTAGTTTCAGGGCGAAATCAGCCATGTTCAGCGTGCCCGTAACCATGTATCCCAGCCCAATTCCCAGGAGCACGAAGGTTGAGGCGATTGAGCCCATGTAGAGATAGCGAAAGCTTGCTTCAAAGCGGCCAGTGTCGCCTTTTTTTCCTGCTATCGAGACAAGTGCATATGATGCGAGCGACGCCACCTCTAAAAATACGAACAAGTTAAATAAGTCGCCTGTTACAACCATGCCGGAAAGTCCTGTTATGAGAAGCAATATCAGGGCGTAGAAGAGTCCGATGTTTTTTTCTTCGATCATCTTCTCAGAATACTTGGTTGTGTAGATTAGTATGAGAAGCCCGATTCCGGTGATGACTACGATCATGTAGGCTGAGAGATAGTCGATTAATATCTCTATTCCCCAGGGCGGCTCCCACCCTCGCAATGGGTCCGGCCTCTAGAACGCTTTTAGCAGCGACAAGGCTCATTAAAAAGGATGCTGCAACCGATCCCACTGCTACAGGCTTGCAGAGGCCTTTTTTCCACCTCCACAGAATCGGCGTCAAGTAAGCGGCGAGAAGCGGGACAATTACGATAAGTATCGGGATGTGGTTGGCAAGGTTCATCGTGGTCCCTCTCTAAGCTCTCGTATCTGGTTTGCGTCAAGCGTGCCGTAGACCTTGTAAAGTTTGATTATCAAGGCGAGTGCAAAGCCTGTTACGCTTACAGCCACAACGATTGCTGTGAGCACAATCGCCTGCGGGAGAGGATTTACATAAACCACGCCCTCGACGCCTGGGATTATGATGGGTGCCTGGCCTCCGTCAACGCTTCCCATAGATATGAAGAAAAGCAGAACAGAGGTCTCCATGATGTTCATGCCCATAATCTTTTTAATCAAATTCTTACGGGTGATCATGGTGTAGAGGCCGATGAGAAAAAGGACTGATGCCACGATATAATTGTATTGAGATGCAGCGTCAATTATCACTCTTCCACCTCCCTAGACGCAAGCGAGTAGAAGAGTGTTTTACCAGTGCTAGCCACTTTAAGACCTATGATAATGTTTAATGCGGGTATCATACCTGCTGAAACAAGGCTTCCAGGGTTTCCAAGAGAAAATCCCGCCGCCCGATTTGAGAGAAAGAGTGAGCCTGCGAGTATGCCTGCAAAGCCGATGAAAATATAAAATACTGCAAGACTCTCCAATACAATTGACGTATCATGTGAAATCCGTTTTTTCCCTTCTGAAAGTCCGAAGACAACAGCCAGTAGAATCATGCTCGCGCCGATGAGCGCGCCGCCTGGAAAGCCGCCGCCAGGTGTGATGTGTCCATGGAGGATTATATAGGCTCCAAAAAGCTGGATAAAGGGCGTCATAAACCGGGCGGTTGTCTTTATAATGAGGTCTTCAGGGATCGTCTCCACCCCCCATGAGACTGAGAATCGCCAGAACTGCTGCAAAGAGAACAGTGGCCTCACCCAGCGTGTCGTAGGCCCGATAGTCGAATAGTATGCTTGTTACAATGTTTGTCGCCCCAGTATCTGAAACCCCCTCGGAAAGATACCTGGGAACCGTGTTTTTATAGGCTGGCGCGTCACTGCTTCCGAACTCAGGCATCTCAACCACAAGTCCTGCCAGAAGATAGCCCACCATAGAAAGGATGACAAGCGCGAAAAGCGGTCTTCGGCTCAACGCTCCCACCTCGAAGTCCTGCTAATTGCTGCCACAAAAAGCATTGATGTGATGCCTGCGCCCACGGCAGCTTCTGTAATAGCGATATCCGGGGCGTTGAGCTGCTGCCAGACAATGGCCATAACCATGCTGTAAGATGAAAAGAGTATGACTGCTGATAGCAGGTCGTCTGTTCGCATCACCCCCACCGCGCATACAACCAGGTATAGAAGCAGGAGCAGGTCAAGTATCCAGATCAACTACGGTCCCTCCCGTATTCATCGATAACAGTTCCCTCATAGAGTTGTTCGCCTGAGATGTAGGCGGCCTTTGATATGGCATGCGCCGCTGTGGAGTTTGCGATCACCGCGAAGATGATTATCAGAACCATCTTGCTTGCTGTGAAAAAATCGCTTGAATATATGGTGAGACCTGCGAGAACCGATACTGCGCCAAGAGTATCACACTTCGTGGTTGCTTGCATGCGGGTGAAAACATCAGGAAGTCTGAGAAGACCGATAGTTCCCACAAAGAAGAAGAACAGGCCGTTACCGAGCAGGGCAAGTGTGGCAATATCTATTAGGTTCATCAGGCCACAACTCCCTTCTCAAGATAGCTGGAAATTGTGAGTGTGAGGATGAAATTTATAAGGGCGTAGACGATTGCCACGTCGATATAGAGTGGGCGGCCGTAGATGAATGCGAAGAGCACGAGTATTACAAGCGTCTTTGTGCCGACTACGTTTACTGCAACCAATCGGTCAGGTGCAGACGGCCCTTTTACGGCCCGATAAAGGCAGAGAAAGCTTGTGATTGCCAGGAATATTCCCACAGCGATGAACAATGTTTCAGGAAGCATCTTCCACCTCTATAAGCAGGTCTTCAATCGGCCAGTTCATAACATCCTCTGCAGCCTCACGAGTGAGGGCGTGAACATAAAAGGTGTCACCGATTATATCCATTGTAATCGTTCCCGGCGTAAGGGTTATCGAGTTTGCCAGCGTCACCTTTGCAGTGTCACTTTTCAACCTGGTTTTGAATTTGACGATCGAGGGTTCGATTGGAAGTTTTGGATCAAGCACAATTCTGGCCATGCTGATATTTGCCTTAACAATCTCAAAAACAAGGGTAATAAAGAATAGGAGCATAGGTGCAATAGCCCTGGGTTTTGGCAGCCGCAGATGATCCTTAGCCATGAGATCATATGAGAGGTAGCTTACAAAAAATGTTACAGCCAGCCCTGCGGCAATACTCTGGAGATTAACCTCGGATGATACAAGTAGCCAGAATAAAAAAAGCACAATAAAGGTGGATAAAAAACTGAGCTTATCTTCAAAGGGACGCAATCCTTCCATATAGTCATCCTTCCCCTAATCACAGGTATATATTTTATTGCTTCTCCAGTTTGGATCTGTGCTTGTGATAAAAAGGATTGCCGCAGCAATCAAGCGCCCCTATATCCCTGAATAAGCCATGAGTGGAATTATAAACTGGTTCACTATCACGCCATGCTTATTAAAAATGGAAATGTCTGTCAAATAAATCCATTGTTTTTCAAGAAAAATTCTAAACCACGGTCGTTATAAGATAGAAGATGCCAATTCCAAAAACCACGAGAACTACCATGTAGATCGAGTATTTTCTTATCTCTTCTCTATAGGCTTCTTTTTTTTCAGACCGCTCTGGTATGTAGTGTTCAACGTCTCGGCCCTCGATTCGAACCTCATATCTACTGCAGTCCACCTCATTCAGTGTCTCAATCCGTGACAGAGGCCGGTCAAAAAGCCTGCACCTATCTTGATCAAGACCTTCCGAGGCCAGGGCGAAAAACGCGCAGTCCCTGCATCTTCTCTGGGTTATTGCCATCTCTAGTCTACCACATTTAATTATGACAATTATTTTATATATATTTACCCTCCCCTCCGGGCGGCCTTTTAGAACTAGAACTCCACAACCACGGGATCCAGGCTCGCGGTGTCCAATAGGACAAGCGTCTTTTTTCCTGTCAAGTATCCGCACGCCTCACCTGGATTGATAAAGAGAGTTTCACCCACTCTTTTTACCTCTGGACTGTGGCTGTGACCGCAGACAACAACACGGTATCTGCCGGACTCAACAAGCGATTTTTCAACACTCGCCAGGGTTCCGTGGTAAACTGCAACCTGCCTTCCACCCGCCTCGAACTCAATGAGATCATCGATTTCACCGCCAAAACCTTGAACACTTTTAGATAGCCCTCTTCGCTCGCCGTCGTTGTTTCCAAAAACAGCCTTAAACGA
>QIDD01000154.1 GCA_003230355.1 Methanobacteriota archaeon | reverse complement strand
CGGCTTTGGGTGCTGAACCGATGGGGCTTGTTTTTTCCACTGCACTCCCCCCGGATATGAGCAGGGGTTTTGCAGGGCGTATTGCAAAGGGCATGGCGCAGGCCGCGGCGAAACATGGGATATCAATCGTCGGTGGTGACACACAGGAGGCAGGTGAGATAGCGATAACAGGGACCGTGTTTGGTAGAGTGGGCGAGGAAAATCTGCTGCTACGCAGCGGTGCGAGATTTGGCGATCTCATCTGCACAACCGGCGAGATAGGGTCAGCCGCAGCAGGATTCTGCTGTCTCACAAACAAAATCGACGGTTACCCCGGATTTATCAAAAGAGCGCTTGAACCACGGGCAAGGCTCAGGGAAGGACAAATCCTCTCCAAAAATGCAAGCGCTTGCATGGACATTTCAGACGGACTCGCGCTGTCTGTTCATGAAATTGTAGAACAGAGCGGTGTTGGCGCGCGGATATTTGAAGAAAAAATTCCGGCAAGCCCAGAGCTGAGAGCGGTTGCGCGTCTCACAGGTGTTTCCCAGAGGGAGATGACACTCTACAAAGGCGGGGACTTCGAGCTTCTCTTCACTGTTGCGCCCGATAGATTTGAATCGATCCGAACTGCTCTGGAAGAGATTGGCTCGTCGGCTGCGGCAATCGGCGAGATAACAGGCAGCGGAAATATCCTTGTCGATAAAAGTGGGGGTGAAAGCGAGCTTGAATCAAGGGGTTGGCAGGCGTTCAAAAGAGATACATTTTTATCCAGCTTATAATAACTATATATGATAATGGACATGCAATCTTATCTCTACGAGCAGCTTGACGGGGGCAGGGTGAAGTGCGCAACCTGCGCTTGGCGGTGCACGATAAAGGATGGAGAGCGCGGGTTTTGCGGGGTGCGGGAAAACCGCAGTGGAAAACTCATCTCATTAAACTACGGCCTTGTTTCATCAGTAAATGTGGATCCCATTGAAAAAAAGCCGCTCTTTCATTTCTACCCCGGCACCTCTGTATTCTCCCTGGGGACGGTGGGCTGCAACTTCCGATGCCTGCACTGTCAGAACTATTCTATCTCCCAGGTTTCAATTGATGAATCTGTTAGAGGATTGGTTGAATACACGCCTGAGCAATCGATTGAAATGGCAAAAAAGTCGGGCTGCAGAGGCATTGCCTGGACCTATAACGAACCCACCATCTGGTTTGAATATACCTATGACTCGGCAAAGCTTGCAAAGGCACAGGACCTCTACACGGTCTATGTGACAAACGGCTACATGACTGGTGAAGCGCTTGAGATGATCTCACCATTTCTCGATGCCATGAACATCGATGTGAAGGGATTTACACAGGAGTTTTACACAAAGCTCTGTCAGACACGCCTAAAGCCTGTTCTCGAAACAGTGGAGCGCGCCTACAAATTGGGCATCCACATTGAACTCACCTATCTGGTGATACCAGGTCGAAACGACTCGGCAGTTGAGATAACGCGCTTCACAGACTGGGTTTCTGGGATCGACTCAGATATTCCAGTCCATTTCTCCCGGTTTCACCCTGATTATAAGCTCACCGATGTTTCGATGACGCCAACGAAAACACTTGAGGAAACATTGGATATTGCAAAGAAAAAGCTGAGCTATGTCTATCTTGGAAACGTTCCGGGGCACAATGGTGAAAACACGCGCTGCCCAAAGTGCAACTCTCTTTTAATTGAACGGATAGGATACCGAACGAAAATAATCGGGCTGACCGGAAATAGGTGCTTGAAATGCGGACTTGAGCTTCCAAGTTTACACGCCGAATAAGCTGAGATAATGCAGTCCAGCAATCAGAGCTGCGCCGAAGACGCCGGCAATCGCTGTGAAAACAACTTTAGCAATTGTTATGTCAATGGGATTACCTGCAAACACGGTTAGATTCAGTAGAAAGAGGATGACAAGGCCCGCAACAGTATTATATACAAGTATCTTCATCACTTTGTAAAAAGCGTAGAGCACCAAAAGCACGATTGCAACGCTGATAACTGCTTCCATAATTCCGATAGGCATGATAAAAGGTTGGAAATTTAGAGAAGATAAATCTTTTGGTAACAATCCATGATAAAGGCAACATTCTACATTGAATCACAGGGGCCTGATAAAAAGGTCGTGAAAACATCGATAGAAAACCTTACAAAAAGCGTGAAAAAAGAACCGGGCTGCACTATTATTAAAGCTGTTACCGAAGACATTGTAGAAGAGGGGAGTAATTATTCCACAAGCCTTGAGCTGGACCTCGAATTTGACGGGCTTCAAGAGTATTTGATCGCGGCAATGCGTTTTGCGCCCTATGCCATAATATTTGACGCACCTGCAAAACTCAGCCTCACAGCAGACGAGTTCGTAAAGACCATTGCAAATATCACTGCCTTCACAAAATTGGTGTTCAAAAAACACGGTATTCGATCAATATTTTCGAAAGCATCTGAAGGCGACCAAAAGGACCCGGCAGACTACGCAGGCGAAGAAGGCAAACTCACTGAAGAGGAGATAGAAGGATACATGGATCAGGGCGCGCTCAGAGTAAAAGTGGTGGTGCAGGCGGAAGGTGATGAAAAGGAGGCATTGAAAGGACTGCTAAGCACTCTGGGCTACGATGTGTTTGTTCACAAGATGAAGGCGTCCAAAATGGATGACAAAACCCTGGTCGCATTCCACGCATTCATGTATGAGCCAAAGACACTTGCGGAACTATCAATCAAACTCATTCCAATACTAATAGAGCTAGTCGAGCCTGAGACAGTTGAGCTTACTATGCTTCAGATGCAGGACATGGGACTTGAGCTGGCATCCACCTATTTCGAGCTGGCGCACCTGGCTTATTTGAACAAATCTCCCTCCTGAAAGCAATACCGAAAGATATATATATGGAGCTGAGGTCAAAATTACAAAAAAGTACAACTAGACGATATTAGAATAAAATGGAGGTTAAAAAAATGGTAAACCTGAAAAAAATTGGTGCCATTGCGACGGGCGCTCTCTTTGTGGGAGCAACGTTTGGAACCGTATCAGCCGCGTTCAGCGGGGACATGCTGGTAAAAAACAACGCTGCAGTGGCAAAGCTGGTAACATCCACGCAGAATCCGGATGCAACCGGTAACGCAGCTGATAAGGCGGCTGCAAACACGGTTAAAAACGCTGTGTCAAACAAATACTCATGTGCTGGCTCAAGCGGCAGCGCAAACTGCGAGTTCAAGTACACTGGTCAGAATATCAATGACCGCACCGATGTTTATACCAGCACTGTTAGTGGAACTAATGGTGACGATGTTGAGAAGACATCGACAAGTGGCTGGAATGCTGATTCAGGCTGGATTGTGACTGATGACCTGGTCAACGTGAGCTGGACTCTGGCTCCTAATGATCCGGCGGCAAACTCGAAGGCTAAGGCACCGGTGACGGTGATGTTGATGATTCAGATGACTACACAGTAAAGAACGACGTTAAGATCATTGACAGGTCGTCAACTGAGCTTGTGGTTATGACGTCTCTGAGGTTTGGTAACTGCGATGCTATGGTGAAGAAGGTTATCGAGATTCGCGGCCAGAAGTACTATGTGAAGAAGTACGACTCTGGTGCAGATACACTGACCTTGATTGCTGTTGATGACAAGACTCTTTTGAATTCTGAGCAGACTCAGGATATGCTGGATTCAGCGCTTCTTGTGCCTGGAACTGATATCAAGATCGGTCTTCAGAATCTTAACGTGTCTGACGGTTCTGCCGATTTCGCGATCATCGAGGGCGGTGTTGTAACAAGCTATAAGCATAGGGATGCAGGTACTAGTGCTGCGTTTTTGGTAGGCGAGGATCAGGAGCTTCTCTCCAACTACTACATCATCGTGACCTTCATTGACCCGGCGGGTAACTACATCAACCTGGCTATCGGTAAGAAGAGCGATGAGTTCAAGATTGCTGATGGCGATACCAATGTCTTGGGTTATGCTGAGGCTGCTCTCGGCCAGACCGGTGAATGGGCTGGCGCTGGAGCGTCAACCGAGTTGTGTCGGCTTGATAATGCTGAGATGACGCTTGCCAAGGACAGTTCTGCGCAGGTGGAGAACACCAATGCATGGGTTAAGTACAACAAGGATAAATACTTCGACATCGAA
>QIDD01000153.1 GCA_003230355.1 Methanobacteriota archaeon | reverse complement strand
TGAAAAACTAGCCACAAGCCTCATCTGGCTCGCCAAAGGACCCTTCACAACACTGGACAACGCAATCGACGACAGCTACAAAAAAACAGGTGAGGGTTTTTTGAAGGCTACGAAGGCTGCATTGGAACTTGAAGAAAAGATTGATGACGCTTACGTGAAAACAGGACACAAGTTTGTTGAGGCTTCCATGCCCGCCGAAGCATTCGAGCAGAGGATGGAGCGCGGTTATTTTGAAACAAGCAGCAGAGTTTTTCAAGATCTGGTTGATATCAAAAATAAGGATGATTCAATGGATGAATTGGATTCAGGCTTGACCTATCTCAGAGAACCGCTCTCAGTCTTTGATACTGATGCAGAGGTTTTTTTCTCAGATGTGGCCAGAGAATTTTTCGCAGCAGTCAAATACCCTGTCGCCCTTATCAGCTATGCTGTGGATATTTTGCTCGAGCGCTACGATGAATCTGACAATCGCGACGTGCGACGCCGTGCCGAGGATTTTGAAAAAAACATGGAGCAACTCATTGTTGAGACTCCGAATATCAGCGGCATAAGCTTCGCAGTTCTTATAATGGTGGGCATGCTTGCAATATACCTATTTACCGCAACCATAGGGTGATGGGTAAAGTTTAAATAAAAAGTATTTTATATCCAGTAACAGGAGGATTAGATGACGCATCCATGGGAACTGGTGAGTGGAATTTTTACACTGATATTTTTACTAGCAGCCTTTTATTTTGCGATCCTCGCAGGCCTTAGGGAATCTGGGAAAAGGGGCTGGCTGTTTTTGCTTGCAACAGCAATTTTGGGACCTGGATTTCTCTTTGACCTGATCTATCAAACCTATGGCAGCAGGTCAGTGGCTGTAATAAGCCAGGGTTTTATCATCCTTTCGGGGATACTCTTCCTATTGAGTGTCTATCTATCTAAAAAAGAGCTGGAAAGGCAGGTGGAGACAGCGTAAAATGGTTAACGACCTAACACAAGCGTTATATTTTGGTGCCGGCGCGCTCTACTTTGCGCTGGCTTTTTACTTTGCATTCAAAAATTATCGAACAACAAAGCACGATGGATTCTGGTTTTTTACAGCCCTCTTCTCGCTTGTAATGACCGGGGCGATGGTCGCAGGATCGCTTTGGAACGCAGAGATAGTAAGTGAGGATGCACTCCATGCCTATCATGACATGCTCTTTTTGATAGCTGCAATAATGCTATTTGTCGCTGCATACACGCTCCACAAAGAACATCATAAAATAAAGGTCTTCTAAACGCTTCCCTCGTTTTTCACATCAGCAGCCTCAGCTTCACTGATGTCCACCCGCTTTTTAAAATAGGGCTCACGCCGCGAGACAGCCTCTAAAAATAGTTTTTCAAGTTCAACGTCAGACGCTCCACTGCGCATTGCATCGAGAAAATCAACATAATTATCAGTCCGCATGAGACATGGCTTGAACTTGCCGTCGGCTGTGACCCTGATCCGGGTGCAGTTTGCGCAGAACTCGGTGTTGTGCATTGGAAACACAACCTCAACCTCTCCTTCATCAAGGATGTATCGGGTCCGGTTCTGCATGAACTTTCGGATGAGAACCTCGTTCGCCTCTTCTTCAAGCTCGGCAACGATACGGTCAAGGTCGCAGGAGTATTCTTTGAAAAACTCATCGCTGTACTCATTTTCCATCAGCCCGATAAGCTGAAGAATCGCCCGGTTTTCAGAAGCGAAAGCAATCATCTCCTTTATCTTATCTGTGTTCAAATTGCGCATGACAACCATGTTAAGCTTCACAGGTTCAAGACCGTATTCAACAGCGGATTTAACGCCTTCAATCACGGTTTCAAGCCTGCCGCCCTGGGTAATCTCTTTGAATACAGCAGGGTCCAACGTATCAAGACTGATGTTCACACGTCGAAGTCCTGCAGCTCTCAAACCTTCCGCCTTCTTTGTAAGCAGAGCCGCGTTTGTGGTCATTGACACCTCGATGATTCCTTCGACACCCGCGATTCGCTCAATGATCTCTTCAATATCATGTCGCAATAGTGGCTCACCACCAGTGATCTTTACCTTCTTCACGCCATGGGCCGCTGACAGCCGTACAATACGCTCAATCTCCTCAGCCGTCATCTCGCTACGGGATTTTTCAATCCCCTCTTGATGACAATATACACAGTCAAAATTGCACTTCGAGGTCACCGATATCCTCAGGCTTTTCAGCGGCCTGCCGTAGGAGTCGCGAATCATTTTTTCACCTTCAACCGAATCTCGATTTCCGACCCCTCTTGGATATCCACTTTCTTAAGCGAGCCCAGCATGGCCAGAATCGTGTTAAGGAGAAATCCCTGGACAAACCCTCCGATTGGAACGTCTCTTCCGTCGATTGTGACGTGGACCTTTCGCTTCCCAGCTTCGATGCAGGTCTCCTCTGTGCACATGGGTATCATTTGTCTAGCCCTCTTTTGCGTGTTTTACAAGATGTCCTATTTCTGATAGAATGAGTTTTATGCCTGTATCAACGGCGTTTGGTGAGCCTGGAAGGCAGAAAAGCAGGGTACCTTCAATGGTGCCTGCAGCTGCACGTGAAAGCATTGCCGCCCGCCCAACTTCCTTCATGCTTTCAAGTCTGAAAAGCTCTCCAAAACCATCGAGTTTTTTATCAAACAAAGCGTCAGCAGCCTCGATTGTAACATCCCGCGGTCCAACCCCTGTTCCGCCGGTTGTGATAACTGCGTCAGGACAATAGGTCTCTGTAATATGATCGATTGTTTCAACAATCATACCCGCATGGTCAGGGATGATGCAGTAGAAAACGATTTCATGCCCCTCAGTTTTAAGCTGGGAGATAATGTCCTTTCCAGAAAGATCCTCGGTCTCAGGACCCTCGCTTCCAGTCCAGAGATAACCATATTTCGAGTCTGAAATAGTGATGACTGCAACCCTCACCTTTTTCGGGGATTTATGCTTGTGTTTAGAGGTGGTCTCGCTTGCCATAGGCTACTCCTTAACCTTCTCTAACACCTTTATATTTGTAATCTCTGTCGCAGGGTACTGGCCGTGCTCATCCTTTTCCGCGGCCTTCACCATATCCCAGATAGTAAGCAGCGCAACCGAAACACCGGTTATCGCCTCCATCTCAACACCAGTTTTGCCCACCATGCGCACTTCAACGGTTGCCTCAATTTCATCTTCTCCCACATCAAAGTCCACATCCACGCCTGTGATTGAAAGCGGATGACACATCGGGATAAGCTGCGACGTGTTTTTCACAGCCATAATTGCTGCGACCTGGGCACAGGTGAGAACAGCTCCTTTCTCAACATGGCCCTCAGAAACAAGCCTGATCGTATTTGGCGACAGCCTGATCTTGCCTGCGGCTTTGGCTCTACGAACCTGATTAGGCTTGGCCGAGACCTCAACCATCTTCACCCCTTTATCACTAACATGTGTAAGCGTCATGATAAGCTGGCAATTTGGCTTCGATAATATTTAAAACATTCCCCCTTTTTACATCTCAATTAAAAAAAGGCCTAGAACGTGGTGGGGGGT
>QIDD01000152.1 GCA_003230355.1 Methanobacteriota archaeon | reverse complement strand
GGCCTGAAAATTCTTTCTGACTGATATAACTTCCAATACTTATCCTTCGAAGAACCTCACGTCCGCAGACATCCTCGATTTTTCGCCCATATCTGCGCCCGTCGAACTTGCGGGTGGCGCTGAAGAACTCCACAAACAAGGTGAGGTAGTATGTGGGCAAAGCCTCTTTCAGGTGCGGTAGTCTTACTCCTTTTATCTCTGCACCAAGCTCCTCAAGCAGTTCGATTTGATTGTGAATTGCTTTCATTATCAGTGGGTCGGTCATCTCCTCAAATTCCTGTGCCACACCCACCTTCAAGCCGCTGATGCCATCATCCAGATTTTTACTGTAATTGACCCCTCCATCCTTAACTGATGTAGCGTCCCTAGGGTCATGCCCCGCGATTACATTTAAAACGCTGGCAAGCGTTTTAGTGTCCCTGGCAACGGGTCCGATCTGATCAAGGCTCATAGCCAGGTCGATGAGCCCATATCTGGAGACGCGGCCGTATGAGGGCTTGAGCGCGGAGACGCCGCAGTGAGATGCAGGATTTCGGATTGAGCCTCCTGTGTCACTGCCCAGGCTAGCATCACAAAATCCGGCCGCCACAGCTGCTGCCGAGCCTGATGATGACCCACCCGGAATACGGTCAAGGGCTGCCGGATTTTTTGTAGGCCCAAAGCAGCTTGTCTCACCCGATGATCCGCAGGCAAACTCATCCATATTCGCAGTTCCAATTATCACTGCATCCGCTGCTTTAAGCCTCTCGATTACGGTTGCATCATAGCCCGCGGTATAATCGGTAAGTGTTTGCGATGCACAGCTTGCCCGAAGCCCTTTTACATTTATGTTTGATTTGATTGTGAAAACCGCTCCGGCAAGACTCCCTGCCGCTCCTTTTTTAATCCGGCGATCAACCTTCCCTGCTGCATCCAGCGCCCTGGACTCGTCAAAATCAACGATTGCATTGATATCGGAATTACCCTTCTTCGCAGCTTCAAGATAGGCTGAAACCCTCTCCAAAGCACCGTTTGATGCCTGCACCTTACTTCACCCATTTCCCGATTTCCATGATAAAGCTGCCATCACTGTCCATGTGCGGTGCGTTGGCTCGCAGATTTTTATTGAAATCTTCATCCACCCTGGGAGTCCCGTCCTGCTCGGTTACGTTGATTTCAGAAACCACGTAGAAGGTCTCTTCAAGATCAACCTCACCAAGGGCGGCCGAAAGCTCTGATAGAACCTTTTCCGCCTCCAATTTAACGTCGTCGCTTTGGGCCATGGTAATCGGGCTTAAATAAGATTGTTAATCAGATCCGTTGACGTAACTATCCCCACCGGCTTTTTACTCGTGGGCGACTCGGTTACAACGAGCCTGTGAATATTGTTTTCCATCATTGTAAGCGCGGCATCAGCGATGCTTGCTTCGTGAAAAATCGTAATTGTAAAAGGCGTCATCACATCATCTACAACCAGATTCTCCACGTTATCACCTTCGTTTACGGCCTTGAATATATCGAGTGCAGAGACCACGCCTACAAACTCGCCTACATTGTCCAAAACTACTAGGCCTGAAATCCCCTGCTCCTTCAAAATCGAAATCGCTTCAACAAGAAGTGTGTCGAATTTAGCTGTTATCAAGTCGTGCTGCATGACCTCTTTAATCTGTAAATTGTGATTCAATTTGATGGGAATGCGCATCTTTTTAGCCATAATGTCGGGATGTGGTGAAAGTCTTATATAGTTTTTGGCAATCCAGAAGCGCTGCTCTATAACCAAATCAAGTGGAAACCCACTCTGCAAGCTTGCTCTGATTGTCATCTGAAAACTCTGGCCGAAGGGTTATCTCGCAGTGTTCAAAACCTTTTTCGCGAAGCATGTTTTTCACCATGAGCGGGATTCTGGGCGCAACGAGAAAGGCCCGAATTTTCGCTTCGCAGTTCTTCCTGCGAAAATCAGTGACATAGGCTTCAAGCTGATAGACCGCGGAGATACCAGGACTACCGCGCTTGACTTCAACGATCACAGGTGTGTTCGCACGGTCCCTCCCGAAGAGATCAACGCTCCCGCTCTCAGTGCGCCGCTCTTTTTCAGCGATACGCATGCCATCCTCGATGAGAGAGGGATTCTCAACGATGGCGTTTACAAGGTCTTCTTCCATGCCCGCGAGCTGAAGCTCAGCCTTGTCAGAAAGAACCTTGAGCGTAAGGAGGTCGATTCTTCTAAACTCAATTTTCATATATTCCCTTGCCTTGGTCCTCTCAGCACGAATCACGAAAGTGCCGTCAAGTGCTTGATAGATCGGCCTGCTCCCAGGCGGCTGCCAGTTCACAGGCTCACGGCTCGCAGCTTGATGCACGAGGACTGCTCCGTCCTTTTTCACGATAACAAGCCGCTCACCCCAGTCCAGATAGCTTTTTGCTCGACCTTGATAGCTCACACTGCACTCACCGAGAAGCATTATCATGGCTCTGCCGCTGCCTGGGCCGTACACAAGCTCAAGGGCTCGCTGGGGTGACGGGGAAGATTCAGTTAACATTTAACACGACCTAATAAACCTTCTTGAGAAAAAATTCAATTTCCTTGATAGCTAGCTGGGCAGAATCAAGATCTATAGATTCTGACCCTTCAATTTCATGCTCCGCTATTTTCCTGAACGCATTAAAAGATTTTAGTGTTTTAATAATTGGCTGAGGAAAAATCCTTTGTTGCTTTGCTGTATCAATGAGCGGGCCTAGTGGTTTTTCCTTGATTTTGTCCCATTCTCCAGGATTTTTCGAATACTTGGTTTTCAATTTTTCTTTGAGAATTTTCTCTACAATATTTTTACTCAGCACGTGGATTGTTTCTTCGTATTTTCCATTATTTTGATGATTTGTTGCTTTTTGTAATTGAATCTTAATTTCCGATGGAATATCCAAATAATAAGTTGAAGGAGACTCCAAAACCTTTAATCCTTCATCAGTAAGAAAAAATGCATCTTCATAAGCATCATAACGCAAGAGACCATGGTTACATAATTTCTCTTTCCTTTTCTTAAATTCATTCAAAGGAAAATTAAAATTTTCGTCGTTAGCAGTCTTAACAAATTTTAATACTTCTGTATCGAGAGGAGCTAATGGAATATCAGAGATAAAATTGCTTTTTTTAAATTTTTTATTCTTCTGATATCGTCGTTCAATGTTCCATGAGTAAAACAAAATTGTTACACTGATAATTGAAAACAATAATATAAAATTGGGAAAGGGTTCCGAGATTGAAAACGTTGTCACAATTAATAAGCCAATGATTAACCCAAAAGAGGCCCCAAATACTAAAGGTTGAAAAGGAAGATTTGGAGGAAATGCACGACCAAATTCTATTCTTTGTCTTAAAAGCGCAGTGATACTTCTCATATCAGTCATTTTTTCATCTCCCCCTCCACTCTGTGTTCGGAATGTGTTTTCTCGCCGCATTTGCGAGTTCTTCCATTTCTTCATCGCTTTGCGGCTGGTTTTCGTTGAGCTTTTCAAAACGAGTGTTGGGCTGGAACTTCTGCAAATAATATCGATTTGCGCCTGCCAATGATTTTGCAATAGCCTCGATGTCTTCTTTAGTGTGAACGCCGGGCACAAC
>QIDD01000151.1 GCA_003230355.1 Methanobacteriota archaeon | reverse complement strand
TTCATATGATAGAGTTTAGCGGATTTGTAAAGCCGCTCCAGATGCTCTGTGAATCTGAAAACGGCCGGACCCTTGCTGGTATGATAACAGCGGATTCCCTCAAAAACCCCTGAGCCATAGTGTAGGGCGTGTGTGAGAACATGGACTTTGGCCTCCTTCCAATCGACGAATTCGCCATCCATCCATATCTTTGAAACCTCTGGAATCGGCATAATCCCATGACTCTTGCAGATGTTATTTAAATTTTTTCTCGTGAACAAATGTTTTTTATAGTTCAATCAAAAACTTGTTATTGATGCCGCCTTATAGGAGAAATCGATGGATTATCGCTGCATTACTTCGCCCACTCGCAATGGTTGGTGCTGCTTTTGCCTATACTAAACAGGTACCGCATAGTAAAAAAGTGCAAATATTTTTTTTTACTTGGATAGGATTAGAAATTGCTATTGAGTTTTTTTGGACAGTTATTTTAGGAAAATCAATTCAATCTATTAATAGTAGTTCCCTTTTGAGAATTGTTATTTATTTCGGCGCATATGTTTTTCTCATAGATTTTTGGAATAAGCTTCCAGAAGACGAAAAAGTGCGGGGCTGGTAAAAAATCAGATTTCCATGCCAAGTGGACATTCATCGAGGAGATGGACCGCTCTTTTTTCAAGCTCACAGGTGATCTCGCCGCAGGACATATCAGCGTGTTCACAGGTAAAGCAGGGCAGCTCGTCATCAGTCATAACGCCTTCATCTGACGAGGCAAAGGTTAATAAATTTTGCCTATCCCATGGAGAAGTGCTATGTGCGGAATAGTTGGTTATGTGGGCGGGCGCGACGCCTCAAAAGTTGTCTTGGAAGGCCTTAAGATATTGGAATATCGAGGCTATGATTCCTGCGGCATCGCAACATTTGATTCTGAGCTTGAGGTGAGAAAGGATAGGGGGATGATCGATGAAGTTGACAGTGGACAGCGTTTTTTGGAGATGAAAGGAACCATCGGCATTGGCCACACCCGCTGGGCTACACACGGTCCGCCGTCAAGGGAAAACTCCCATCCCCACACAGACTGCACAGGTGAGATTGCCATTGTTCACAACGGGATCATCTCTAATTATCTTGAGCTTCGAAAAAGCCTTGCAGACCGGGGGCATACATTCACCTCTGAAACTGACAGCGAAGTCCTTGCGCATCTCATCGAGGAACAGCACGCTGACCAGGGTCTTGAGGAGGCTGTTATATCTGCCCTTGAAAGTGTGGAAGGGTCCTACGCGGTTCTCGCAGTTTCAAGCCGTGAGCCCGGCCGCATCATATGTGCGCGCCATGAGAGTCCGCTGCTCCTCGGACTAGGTGAAGGCGAGTGTTTTCTGGGATCAGACATATCAGCATTTCTAGGTTATACGAAAGGGTTATCCCTCTTGATGATATGGAGTATGCTGTGGTTGATCGGAGCGGCTGGGTTGTGAAAAACACCCGGACAGGAGAGGCTTTGGATAAAGATGTTATGACTGTTTCCTGGGATCATGAGATGGCCCGTAAAGAGGGATACCCCACGTTCATGCTTAAAGAGATCCATGAGCAGCCGAAGACTGTGAAAGACGGGCTTAAAGTGTATGATAAGGATATTGAGCTTCTTGCAGAGATGATAGCAAATGCGAAGCGAACATATATCATCGGCGCCGGCACGAGTTTGAACGCGGCATGGGTATCGTTTTACTGGTTTGCACGGCTCTGTCGAACGCCTGTAATCGTCATGGATTCATCTGAGTTTTTGGAGGGCGGGATATGCGATGAAGACACGCTTGTCATTGGAATCACCCAAAGTGGTGAAACATATGACACCCTTGCGGCGATTCGATTTGCCAAGGGTTTCAGAGCCAAAACCGCGTCCATCGTAAATGTCATCGGCTCCACTGCAACCCGTGAAAGCGACCATGTTGTGATGCAGAACTCTGGAATCGAAATCTCGGTGTGCGCAACCAAGACTTTCACGAGCCAGATGATTGTGCTTCTGCGAACTGCGCTTGCCCTTGGAAAAATGCTGAAATCCAATGAATCTGAGCTGCAGGCTGTGGAGGCTGAGCTGGCAAATATACCCCGGCTTATCGAGGCTGTGCTTGAAAAAAAGGATGAAATCGACAGGGCTGCAAAGGAATATTTCACCAGACAAAACTATCTCTACATCGGCAAGGGAATAAGCCTGCCCACGGCTCTTGAAGGCGCGCTGAAATTCAAGGAGATCACCTATTTTCATGCTGAGGGCATGAGCTCCGGTCTACTGAAGCACGGCACGATCTCGCTTATTGATGACAACTTTGTGACTGTTGCAATCATCCCGTCAAATGGTGAAAACCGATCTCGCATCATTGGAAACGTGCAGGAGATCAAGGCCCGCGGCGGCATGGTAATCGGCGTTGTCTCAGGCGAGCCGGTGGAGCAGTGCAATGTGAGCCTCTGCGCACCAGAGTGCCACGAGCTTATCGCACCCTTCCCGCTCACCGTGGTTTGCCAGCTCCTCGCATACTACACGGCGGTGCATCACAACCGTAATGTGGACCGGCCCCGGGCGCTTGCTAAAAGTGTTACCGTTGGATAGGACTGGCTGTTTTTCCAATCATCTTTTATATTCTGATATTCAAATTGAATAGTTATGAGTCTAGATCTGGCCCTGCAGGTTGCCTCTGCAGTTGGGGAGGCGGTTCGAAAAAATGTCGGTCGCCCTGACGCTGGAGATACAGCATATATCGGAGCTGATGGCGAGGCCACCTACCTGCTCGATGACATCGCTGAAAAGGCTGCCTTTCACGTGCTTGAGGGAAAGTCAGCGGCGGTTTTGAGCGAGGAAGCAGGCCTTGTGTTTTTCGACGACCAGCCTGAACTTCTCTGTGTGCTCGACCCGCTTGACGGCTCGACCAACGCTGTGTCAGGCCTGCCTTTTTACTGCACCTCAGTTGCAGTTGCGCCGTGGTCAGCGGAGGCGACGCTCCGAGATGTTCAGGCAGGCGTTGTTGTAAATCTTGTATCAGGCGATATTTTTGATGCTGAACTTGGAGGAGGTGCAAGGCTCAACGGAGAAGTGATCAAAACATCTAAACAAAGTCAACCCAATAAATCGATTGCATCCCTATATTTGAAGTCAGATTTCGATTTTATCTCAAGGTTTTCAAAGGTCCGGGCCATGGGAGCTGTAGCGCTTGAACTTGCCCACGTGGCCTCTGGCAGCCTCGACTCTCTCTTGGACAACCGAGGCAGGCTGAAAGTTACAGATGTTGCCGCGGGAAAACTTCTCATAGAGGAGGCGGGCGGAGTGGTCACCGATGCTTTGGGCAAGGATTTAAATCATAGCATAACAAGGCTAGAAAAGGTTTCAGTGCTTGCCGCTGCAAACCCTGGGCTGCACAAAGCGATTATTGGCAAGGCCGGTGAAAGATGAAAAAGGTGCATATTGTTGTGAAGAAAAACGGGCGAAAAGCCCTGGATGTTGCGAAGGATGTTATGGAGTACCTTGAGTCAAAGGGTGTAGCCACCACCTGCGATGTAGCTACAGCACGAGACATGGAGATACAGGGCGTGGACACAGGTGAAGCCGGCGGGGACGCTGTTTTCGTGCTCGGAGGCGATGGAACCCTGCTCTGGGCTGAGTCAAAAATATCAGGTAAGGGCATCCCGATTCTTGGGATTAACTTCGGGACTATGGGGTTTCTAACCGAGATCAGCCCGGACAGGTGGCGGGAAGCTGTTGACCGGGTGCTTGAGGGCCGCTATCTGATTGAGGAACGCCGGAAAATCGATGTCTTTTTGAACGGCAGCCGCATCGGCCGAGCGCTAAACGAAGTGGTTGTGAAGAGCGCGGTTCCAGTTGAAATGCTGAATCTTGAGGTGCGGGTTGATGATCAGGAGGTTGAGACCATGATGGCCGACGGAGTTATAGTTGCCACGCCAACCGGTTCAACTGCTTATTCAATGTCTGTGGGCGGGCCGATTGTTGATCATCGTGTGGAGGCCTTTATCATCACCTCGATTTCGCCTTTTAAGCTGGGTGCGCGGCCGATTGTTGTCCCTGATTCATCGTCTGTTCGTGTGAAGCTTCGGGGAGGGAAAAACGGTGTTGTTGTAATTGACGGCGAGTCCAGGCAGGAGGTGTCTGCTGATGATGAGATTTTGCTTTCAAAATCCAGAGACCGGGCGCATCTTGTGAAGTTGGAAAAAGACTTTTATGATAAGATTAAGCAGAGGCTGAGGAAATAGAGGTTTATGCTTCAGATTGGTGTTATCGGGGCTGGATCGGCGAGTGATTTTGAAAAAGCGGTTGCCGAAGCAGTTGGGTCTGAGATAGCTGGTCGCGGGCATATCTTGGTCTGCGGGGGCTTGGGCGGTGTGATGGGGGCGGCGGCGAAAGGGGCGAAGAATGCGGGCGGGCTCACAGTTGGAATCCTGCCCGGAGAATCAGCAGGTGATGCAAACCAGTATATAGATGTAAAGATAGTCTCTGCCATGAGCCACGCTCGAAACGCAATTATAGCGCGCAGTGCAGACGCTCTTATCGCAATCGGCGGAAGGCACGGCACACTTTCTGAAATCGCCTTGGGCCTGAAGATCGGGCGGCCCGTTGTGCTCGTTGAAGGCGCTCTCCCAGATTTTTATCCTCCGTCACAGGATGTTGTGATTGCAAAAAATCCAGGTCGGGCAGTTGATATTTCTGAGCAGCAGATCAGGTTGTTAAAGGGGGCGAAAGCATAGTAAAAGTTGAACTTATAACATATACGAAGAAGGGTGTTGAGCTTATAGCACGCAGTGCTCGTGTAAGCGGTGTTCCACAGGGGATGAGCGACGCTGAAATCGTGGGCATGATCGTGGAAAACGATTATATGAGCGCAATCGAACACATCTCATTCACCTTTGACATAAGCGAGATGAGCATTGCCGCGAGCCGGGAGTTTCTGGAGCACCGCATCTCAAGCCACACCGGCCGAAGCACACGGTACAACGAGGAGGACGAGTTCAACTATTTTATTCCACGGGAGATTCAGAACAATGCTGA
>QIDD01000150.1 GCA_003230355.1 Methanobacteriota archaeon | reverse complement strand
GAGTTTACCTGCGTTTCCATGGCGCGGTTTCCAGACGGAGAACTGCATGTGAATATCCAACAGCATCGGTTGCCTGGGAAGGTCTACTATGTGCAGACCATGGCACCACGTCCAAACGAGCGGCTTACAGAGATTCTGTTGACCTGTGATCTCCTGCGCGACCTTGGCTGCAGAGAGATAGTTGCAGTCATCCCCTACCTGGGTTATACACGGCAGGACTACCGCCGGATGCAGGGCGAGGCTGTGAGCGTTGGCACACTCTTCAAGCTCCTGGAAGGCGTGGGGGTTGTCGAGCTTGTTTCAGTGGATATCCATCTTCACAGGCTAGGGATGGAAGAGCTCAAAGCCATGACGAAAATCAAAATCACTGAGGTAAGTGCCATGACCGAACTTGCAAAAAAGTGTCCCTCTGATGATGTGGTTGTGGTTGCGCCCGATTCAGAGGCAGAAAGATGGGCTGCCAGCGCGGCCAGCACCCTCGGCACAAGCTACGGTGTCATGGAAAAACACCGTGTTTCACCCACCAAGGTGGAGGTGAGCTTCGGAAAAGTGGATGTTAAGGGTCGGAAGGTTTTGATCGTTGATGACATTGTAAGCACGGGTGGGACACTTATCGAGACAGCTCAGCTTTTGAAATCCCATGGGGCAAGGGAGATATATGTAGCATTCACACACGCAGTTTTATGCAGCACCGAATGCGTGGCAAACCTCTTTAACGTAGGCATATCAGAGCTGATATCAACAAACACGGTTCAAAACGAATTTGCAACGGTAAACGTGGCAGGGCTACTTGCCTCAGCACTTCCCTAATCCCGCTTGAGCTCGATGATCTTTCTAGCCTTGAACCGGATTATCCCTCCGTCGACAGGAACATCCTCCTGATCAAGTTCAGCGCCATCGATCTTCAGGGCTCTCCCGTCCTCAGTCTCAACAATAAGCGTGTACATAACCATATGACACTCCATTGCAGGTTGGAGTATAAAAAACTTAACAGACGGTGATTGTGAAACCTTTATATACCCCCATCTTTAAATATCTCTTTTTAAACTCAGCTAGGAGGTTTATATAAATGGCAAAAGGTGAAGTTAAGCCGGAGATAAAGAAAGGGGAGATAAGGATTGAAAACGTAGTTGCATCTTCAACATTAGGAGTTGATATTGATCTTGAAAAAGTTGCTGTATCTCTTAAAAACATCGAATATGAGCCTGAGCAGTTCCCTGGTTTGGTATTTCATCTGGACCGGCCGAAGACTGCAGCACTGATATTCGGCTCTGGAAAGATCGTGTGCACAGGCGCAAAAAGCATTGATATGGTCCACACAGCCATCGAAGCAACGGTACAAAAGATCCGTGAGACTGGAATCGACATTCCTCCGAACCCTCCGGTGACAGTGCAAAACATCGTAGCTTCAGGAAACCTCCATGCTGAGCTTAATCTTGACGCAATAGCAGTCGCCCTTGAAAGGACCGAGTACGAGCCTGAGCAGTTCCCAGGGCTTGTGTACCGGATGACTGATCCCAAGGTTGTTGTTCTGCTCTTCGGCTCAGGTAAGATGGTGTGCACAGGCGCAAAAACACCCAATGACGCGTTGATGGCTGTTGATCGGGTTGGTAAAAAACTCGAAGGACTGGGCCTGCTCTAAAAAAATGGTGCAGAAAAGACTGTGAAATTATCAGGATGTTGGATGGCATAATATGATGTACGAGCTACTGGGAAGAATAACTTTTATCTTTTTGATAGGACTGGCACTGCTGTTTCTCTTGTCCTTTGTGCTGAGTGTTGTGCTGATAAAAAAGAGGCGCATCATCCTGCCAAGGCTCCTGCTCTTCACGGTGGATCATTTTTATCATCAGATCAAGGGTCTTGCACACCTTTTCGGACTCCGAGAAAGCCTTGTGGACAACATTGGAATCGAGCTTAGAAACACACTCAGTGCAAACGCCTTTGCACGGATTGCACCCCATGACCGTATACTCGTAGTCCCGCAGTGCATACGTCATCCCAAGTGTCAGGCGCGGCTTGACTCGTCTCAGGGCATAATGTGCAAGGATTGCGGTATGTGCATTATAAAAAATCTGAAAGTCGAGGCGGCTAGGCTTGGATATCAGTTCTACGCTGTTCCAGGCGGAAGGTTTGTGGAGCGCATTGTAAAAAAGGTGCAGCCTAAAGCAGCGCTCGGCGTTGCCTGCTACAAGGATTTGAACAATGCTATGCATGATCTCTCGCGGGCAAAGTTCATAGTACAGGGTGTGCCCCTGGTCCGCGACGGCTGCGTTGGAACAGAGGTAAATCTTCGGGAGCTTCTTGACAGGATGAAACTTGGAATCGAGGATACTTTGAAGGTGCCCTCGCCATGCGAACTTGAGGCGTCAAAGAAAACCGCCTAAACACTCACTCTGATTTGGGATGGGCTGGCACATGATTTTCGACGATAAAAAAATATGGTGATGAAAAATGAAATACGATGTTAAAGACCTGGATTTGGCAGAAAAAGGTAAACTCAGGATTGAGTGGGCGGGGCTTCAGATGCCTGTTCTTGACATTATTGAAAAACGATTTATCGAGCAGCAGCCGCTAAAGGGGCTGCGAATTGCGGCGTGTCTGCATGTGACGACTGAAACAGCTAATCTCATGCGTGTGCTCAAGGCCGGCGGAGCAGAGGCAGCGCTCTGCGCGTCAAACCCGCTTTCAACACAGGATGATGTTGCAGCATCACTTGTGAAAGACTTTGAAATCCCTGTGTTCGCAATCACAGGCGAGGATAATAAAACCTATTATGAGCATGTTCACATGGCCCTTGACACAAAGCCTCATATCACGATGGATGACGGCGGGGATCTGGTGTCAACGATTCTCAAAGAGCGCACCGAAGCGCTTGATGACATCATCGCAGGAACAGAGGAGACAACGACCGGCGTAATCCGTTTTAAAAGCATGGAGGCCGACGGTGTTTTAAAATACCCGATTATCGCGGTTAATGATGCGAAGACCAAGCACTTCTTTGACAACCGCTACGGCACAGGCCAGAGCACGATAGACGGAATCCTGCGTGCGACAAACATACTCTTGGCAGGGAAGAACGTGGTTGTCGGAGGATACGGCTGGTGCGGGCGCGGCGTTGCCATGCGTGCTGAGGGCATGGGCGCAAACGTAATCATTGTTGAGATTGACCCGCTAAAAGCGCTTGAAGCCACGATGGACGGCTACAGGGTCATGCCGATTGCTGAGGCAGCCCGTATCGGTGATATATTTATCACAGTCACAGGTGATATCCACATCATTCGGGGCGAGCATTTTAGTGTTATGAAGGACGGCGCGATTGTTGCGAACAGCGGCCATTTCAATGTGGAGATCAACATTCCTGACCTCGAAAAACTCTCAACCGGTAAGAGGCGGATTCGTGAGTTTGTGGACGAGTACACAATGGCTGACGGCCGTAAGATCTTCCTGCTCGGAGAGGGCAGGCTCATCAACCTCGCAGCGGCTGAGGGGCATCCGGCGAGCGTGATGGACATGAGCTTTGCAAATCAAGCCTTGACAGCCGAGTATATCAAGGACCACGGCAAAGAGCTTGAGCCCCGTGTCTACAGCGTGCCGGAGGATATCGATAAAACAATCGCCAAACTCAAGCTTGAGAGCATGG
>QIDD01000149.1 GCA_003230355.1 Methanobacteriota archaeon | reverse complement strand
CCTCATACCGCTCAGCATGGAAAAAAGACATTCCAAAAAGCCAAATATACAGTGTCTTTCCGGCAAGCGTGCATGGAAAAGGGTGAAAAAGCAGGTATCATTGGTTCTCTGGCCACAGAAAGGAGGAGCACCTATGATACAAGAACCGATACCGCCGTTAAAACTGAGTCTTGCACAAGTTAGGGATCAATTTGAGAACTGGCGCAAGACCAGGCAAAAGCGCACAGCGATACCCGAGGCTTTATGGGAGGTGGCGGTAAGCCTTTCCAGAGATTATCCCACCCTTCAAATATCCAAAGCGTTACGCCTGAATTATACCACCTTAAAAAATCGTGTTCAAGCTGCACGCAGCGGTCTTTTTCAAAGAACGGGGGCTGGTTCTGCTTTTGTGGAACTTGACTTTGGCAGGTCGACGTTCCCTTCCGAGTGCATTGTGGAAATGGAGGACACGACCGGGTCAAAGATGAAGATGCATTTGAAAGGCGTAGCTGTAATTGACCTTTTGGAACTGGGTAGGGCCTTTTGGGGTAAAAGATCATGATTCAGATCACCCCGCAAATGCGGATACTGTTGGCAGTCGAGGCTGTGGATTTCAGAAAAGGGATCGATGGATTGTCAAGGATATGCTGGGACACCCTGAGATCGGACCCGTTTTCCGGGTATATTTTTGTGTTTCGCAATAAGAAGGGCACAGCCATCAAGATATTGATGTATGACGGACAAGGGTTCTGGCTGTGTCAAAAGCGGTTGTCTAAGGGGCGGTTTGGTTGGTGGCCGAATAAAGGCCTTGAAAATTCAACCGCTCTGGCAGTTCACGAATTACAGCTATTGATCTGGAACGGCAATCCAGGTGGGGCAGAGGTAGCCCCTTTATGGAGGAAAGTCCAAGCGCCGGAATAAAATCGGGCCTATTTTCATTTTATTGATGGTTCTTAGTCGATTTCACTTGCATTCGGCAAATCCATATGCTATTGGGAGCTTATGGATTTGGAAATCAAATATCAAGGCAGAGTCGCGACCAGCGAAGATGTAGCCTTTATCAACACATTAATCGCGGAAAACCCCGATGATAGTCGCTGTGCTTTATCTAAGAAGCTTTGCAAGATCTGGGGCTGGGTACAGCCCAACGGAGCCCTGCGAGATATGGTCTGTAGGGGCTTTATGCTTCAGCTCCACAGGGCCGGATATATCACACTGCCTCCCAGGAGATGCACCCCCAACAATCCGCTCCTAAATCGCAAAAAGCCCGCCAAAATCAAGATTGATGAAACACCTGTAAGTACGACCCTATCCAGGCTTCAACCTCTTAAATTCCTACAGGTTCGACGTACACCATCAGAAAAGCTCTTCAACAGTTTGATTGAACAGTACCATTATTTGGGCTACTGTCACCCTGTTGGGGAACATCTCAAATATATTGTTTTTGCTCAGCAAAGACCTATTGCCTGCCTTTCATGGTCTTCAGCGCCACGTCACATCGGTTGTCGAGACAGATTTATCGGATGGTCGAAAGATATTCGTCAAAAGAACCTCTCCCTCATTGCTTATAATAGCAGATTTCTTCTGCTGCCATGGGTCCGGATATCGCACCTGGCGTCTCACATATTGGGGAGGATGGCCAAGATCCTCTCATCTGAATGGGCAACAATATACAATCATCCCATATATTTTCTTGAGACCTTTGTCGATAAAGAGCGTTTCAGAGGGACTTGCTATCGGGCCGCCAACTGGATTCTTATTGGTGAGACTACGGGACGCGGCAAAAATGACCAAACCAATAAACCGAATCGATCCATTAAAGCGGTCTGGGGCTATCCCTTGTCAAAGAATTTTAGGGATCAGTTATCCGGGGGTCCAAGATGAAGGCGCCAAAACGGATAGATCTGAACCTCGAAGAGGTAGATGCCTTGCTTGAGCGATCGGCCGGATCACTTGAAAAGGGTGATTATGAGATCATAAAAGGGATGGCGGATACTATCCTCATCTTGAGTCAAGCAGTAGATGAGAAGGCCTCGTCTATCAGGCGCCTGTTGAGGATGTTGTTTGGGGCCACTACTGAAAAAGCAAAAAATGTGCTTGAAACCTCGGATAAGGAAGAAGACTCTGACGAGTCAAAGACCTCCTCTGGTAAGCCAGAAGATGATCCCGCAGGCGAAAAAAAGAAGCCGGGTAAAAAAAGAAAGGGACATGGTCGAAACGGAGCATCCGATTATACCGGAGCTGAGAAAATCTCAGTGTCCAACACCGGACTGAAATCTGGAGATCCCTGCCCTGAGTGCTTAAAGGGAAAAGCCTACAAGATGGCAATACCAAAAGTTGTGGTACGAATTGCAGGCAATGGCCCGCTTGTGGCAAAAGTCTATGAAATGGAGAAGTTGCGCTGTAACCTTTGTGGTCAGGTTTTTACTGCCAAAGAGCCCGACAACATCGGGGATGAAAAATATAACGAAACCGCTGGAACCATGATAGCCCTTTTGAAGTATGGCAGCGGCTTTCCCTTTTACCGCCTGGAAGGCCTTCAAGACAGCCTTGGGATCCCCCTTCCAGCCTCAACCCAGTGGGATATCGTGGAAAGAACAGGCGATCGGATACATCCTGTTTTCAGGGAACTTATCAAACAGGCCGCCCAGGGAGAGGTCATCTATAATGACGATACCACAATGAAAATCCTCGCATTGATGAAAGAAAATGATGAGGACGAATCCTCAAGAAAGGGGATGTTTACCACCGGGATGCTCTCCATGGTCAACGCCCGGAAGATAGCGTTGTTTTTTACCGGACGGAAACATGCAGGTGAAAACATGGCAGATTTACTTGGGCAGAGACAATCGGGACTTAGTCCGCCCATACAGATGTGTGATGCACTCTCCCGAAATGTACCAAAAGACTTCTGGATTTTATTGGCAAACTGCCTGGCCCATGGCCGTCGGAAGTTCGTAGATGTGGCATGGAGTTTTCCTGAAGAATGCCGATATGTTATAAAAACTTTAGGCCAGGTTTACAAGAATGATGAGATTGCCAAAGATAAGAATATGTCTCCGGCAGAACGGCTGTTGTTTCATCAGGCTGAAAGCGGGCCATTAATGGAACAGCTCAAGACTTGGCTCAACGAGCAAATTGACGAAAACAAGGTGGAACCTAACTCAGGCTTAGGGCAAGCCATCTCGTATATGCTCAAGCACTGGGAAGCGCTGACCCTTTTCCTTCGAGAGCCAAATGCCCCTTTAGACAACAACCTCTGTGAACAGGCCCTCAAAAAGGCGATACTTCACCGGAAAAACGCCCTTTTTTATAAAACAGAGCACGGCGCATATGTCGGGGATATGTTCATGAGCATCATCCATACTTGTAATCTGGCCGGTGTCAATCCTTTCGATTACATTACAGACCTTCAGAAACATTCCTCTGAGGTATTCAAGAATCCCCGGAATTGGATGCCATGGAACTATAAGGCCATGGCCCCCTCCATTACCGAGTAACTCATAGCTTTTCCACCTTCTTCTGGCACCTGACCTTCAGGCTGGGCGCCATAGCAGTACCGATTCTCTCAAACAATTTGTCCCAGCACCCCTGAGGCCGACCTCACTGCCTCACCCAAAACTTTTTTCAGCCCGTGCATGCTTGCCGAAAGGACACGAGGTACTTGAGTTCTACTTCAATTTCCGGGTTTTCTTTT
>QIDD01000148.1 GCA_003230355.1 Methanobacteriota archaeon | reverse complement strand
ACATTGCTGTTATCGGCGACCGGGAGGCTGAATCTGGGGATTTGACAGTTAGAATCCGCTCTGAGGGAGGTGCACAAATCACAATTTCCAAAGAAGACTTTACCGCCCGAATCCATGATGAAACCGCGGACAAACCCTATCTTCCCCTCCCGCTTAACCGCATGCTATCCAAGAGGCCGCAGTTCAGATGAAACAGGCAAATCTTTCGTCTTTGAAAAACAGAATAAGATTAATCATTTTCATCGGTCTCATCCTGCGGGTTGTGATGGCGCTGCGCTTCAACTCCCTGAACAAAAGCTACTTCGGATACGATGAGTCTGTCTATTATTCTCTGGCGCAGAACATGGCTCGAACCAGTCCATTAACATACACGCTTGCCGATGCGCCGCTGGTCCTGCAAAGCTACAAAATGTGGTATCTCTCTGAACCATTGTTCCATCACCCCCCTCTTTTCACCTGGCTTCTATATATCTGGCAGCAGCTCTTCGGCCCGAAAGTCCTGGTCTCGCGCATTCCAAACATTCTCATAGGACTCGCAATAATCTATCTCACCTATCTCATCGGCCGCAGACTTTCAGAGCAAACAGGTCTTATCGCCGCACTTTTTGTTTCAATCTCTGCTCTGAACATTCAGCAGTCCGGGCTAATTCTCACAGACAACCTTCTCGCCATGCTTACCGCGGCATTCATACTCCTCACAATCCAGCTTTCAGAAGAAAAGAAACGCTCGGCCCTGATATTATGCGGACTTTTGCTCGGCCTAGCTGTCTGGACAAAATACTTCGCAATCTTAACATTTGTCTTTCTCCTCTCCTACACTTTTTTTAAGAAAATATCTGTTCCTCAGACCCTGGCGGTGCTCGCAATCGCGGCAGTTACATCTGTGCCATGGTTTCTCTGGAATCTCAGAGTCTATGGTATGCCCATCCCAATTGAAACATGGAATGCCCTTGCGCCCTGGTACAACGTGGACGTCCCCTTCTCTGCATACCTCCTCTTTCTCCCGCTCATCGCGCCATTCACACTTCTCAGTTTCATGGGCATTGGCAGACTGCGAAAAGACCCTTTAAAGACCGGCCTCGCCCTGGTTTTCATAACTTATCTCGTCTTTTTCAGCATCCCGCGGGGCAAAGAAATGCGCTTCATCCTACCTGTTCTTTCGCCTGCCGCAATACTCGCCGCTGATTATATTGGAAGCATCCAGGGCCAGCTTAAAAAACACATTCTCATCATCTACGCCGTTGTAACCTTGTTTGTAAGCCTTGTATTCATCAAGGGCTCATACTTCTATTATCTGCCGCTATGGTATTTTCACAAGGTCTATCCAATCTTTGCCCCTTGACAGATAACCTTATTATATTTTGCCGGTCTAACAGGGTTTTAAGTGATTGGCATGTTTCTGGGACACGACGAGATACTAAGGCGAATAAGCGAGGAGAGCCTGCTTGAAAACCATCAGACTGAGAATATTCAGGGCGCAGGAGTTGATCTGAGGATCAGCCGGATTATGGAGCCCCGATCAAGCGGGCGCATCGGAGCATCGGACCGTGTGCTTCCAGAACTTGTTGAATGTGATTTTGTGCTCAGACCCGGCGGATATTATCTCTTTGTTACAATGGAGCGTGTGAACATGCCAGCAGACCTCGTGGCATTTATGTTGAACCGTTCAAGCCTATTTCGATGCGGAGCGTCACTTCGAACAGCGGTAATCGACCCAGGGTATCACGGCGTGCTCACAGTGGGGATCAAAAACGAAGGCGCTCACGATATACAGTTGGAACCGGGAGCACGGGTATTGCAGCTCGTCTTCGCAGAGGTTACCGGCGGGACGCGGGGATACGACGGCAGATACCAGGGAGGCAGGGTGGTCTAAAGTGCATCGGGTGCTCACCCCGGCCGGCGAGTTTCACATCGATTCCAAGGGCGGGCTTATAGATTTTAAGTCCATCGACTCCGATGAAGAGGTGGTTGGACTCCTCATGACCCCAAGCGCTGCGCCGACCACACCGGAGGGTGTTTTGCTCTTTTTATCACACCAGCGCACGCTCGTTGAGGAGACCGGCCTAAAATGGGAGGACTATTCTGAAATGCGCAGAAGAGTTGCACTTGGCCTATGCCAGACATATCTAGCCAGGGCTCCAGGCGATGACGATCTGATAATCGAGGCTGTTGCCACGCTTAAAGACCTTCAAAAAGCGTTGAATCTGCTGGCACTCAGGCTCGCTCAGAACTACACTGAATCAGGCGTGGCGCCTGCATTTGAGGGTGAGGAGGTAAGTCCTGAAGCAGTGGTTGATGCGGGTGTGAGCCATACTACAAATGTGTCGGAAGGGCTCAGCCTGCAGATCAAAGGGCTCATCGAATACCGGGCAGGGCTTGAAGAAGAGATCGGGGAGATGATGGCATGCACGGCTCCAAACCTCTCTGGACTGGCAGGTCCGCTGCTCGGCGCCAGGCTGATTTCTGCTGCCGGTGGGCTCGGAAAACTCGCAGTTTTTCCTGGGTCTCGGATCCAGGTAATCGGCGCGGAGCAGGCCATGTTTCGACATCTTAAGAAGCGTGGCGACCCGCCTAAACACGGCATCATATTCCAGCATCCCACGATTTCCAAGTCCCCTTGGTGGCAGCGTGGAAAAATTGCCCGCAGCCTCGCCGCGAAACTGGCGATCGCCGCGCGCATCGACACATTTTCAAAAGAGGATCGTTCAGAGGAGCTTCGCGCAAGTTTCATGCGCCGCTATGAGGCTGTGAAAAAATCTCATCCAAGTGAGCCTCGGAGGATGAAGGTCGTTCGGGCGCCAAAGACCTCGAAAAAGAAGGGCAGGCGCAGGAGGAGGAAGAGGTGAAAGAAACTTTTCCAGGCGTGGCCGAAATCGACGGTATGCTTGCAACCGCAAATCTCCTGCCAGGCGAGCGGGTGTATGATGAAAAACTTGTTGAATCCGAAGGCGTTGAGTTCCGGCTTTGGAACCCAAATCGCAGCAAGCTCTCGGCAGCGATCCTAAATGGGCTGAAGTCTCTGCCGATTAAACCTGGTTCGAAGATTCTCTATCTCGGCGCGGCCAGCGGCACGACTGCAAGCCATGTCTCAGACCTTGTGGGTGAAGATGGTTTGGTGCTTTCGGTGGAGCATTCGAAAAAACCGATGGAAAACCTGTTCAATCTCAGCCTCAGGCGTGAAAACATGATCCCCCTGTTCTATGATGCAAATCATCCTCTTCGATATGCAGCGCTCATGGAGAAAGTTGATGTAGTCTACCAGGATGTGGCTCAGAAGAATCAGGCAGAAATACTCGAAAAAAACGCAGGTCTCTATCTGAAGGAAGGTGGATTTATCATGCTCGCAATCAAGGCGAAAAGCATTGACTCAACTAAAAAAACAGGCGAAGTCATTGCAGGCGAGATAGCAAAACTCAAACCCAGCTTCAAAATACTGGAAGTAATCAACCTCGAACCATATGAAAAAGACCATGTGATGGTTGTAGCGGAGAAAAGATGAAAATTATAAGAATTCTACTTCTTCTAACTATATTTTCCATATTTACACCAGATGCCTTCGGATTATATCTATCCGGAGGTTATGGGGCCAGTGATGATACTTGGCCAAATAATGATTACAACATGAAATTAATCGCCACATCATTTAGAATCGATGAGAACCATAATGTTAATGTTACT
>QIDD01000147.1 GCA_003230355.1 Methanobacteriota archaeon | reverse complement strand
AAATAGACCTTTGAATCCATGTGTCATAAAGTGCCCTCGTGAGAAGAAATAGTTTTTGCAAAAAACAGGAAGGGTCTTTTTAGCCCTGTACTGTTCCGCTGCCAACGATTCGAAGACCAGTAAGCTCAGGCCTGCTGACGATAAATCTCTCCCCCTCCTCGTAGACAAGCTCCTTTTCATCGTCAAAAACTACGGTGACAGATGCAGAGTCACCAGGTCTGAGACGAGGGGCGCCTTCAATTTTGGCGATGGTCGCTGTTTCAGTCTGCAGCCCCACTGTTACCTGCACTTTCTGATCTGATTCAAGGCCGAGGCTGAAAAAGGAGTTCACCCTGAACTCACCCTGAAGCGATGCGCTTACAATATAATCATCAGGTTTATCTGTAAGGATGTAGCCTCTCTTAATCTCGTCTGCTGAAACACCTTTGAGTGCTACACCTGCTCGCACGCCATAACCCGCCTCCTCCACATTTTCATCCTGTTTCTGAAGCGATTTCACCTGCACAGTTTTACCGGTGGGAAGCATGGTCAGGTTGCTGTGAAGCATGGCTGCTCCGCGCTCAACACGGCCCACGCCGACTGTGCCGATAGTTTTTGTGAGAAAAAAGTGGTCCAAGGGCAGGCGCAAAGACCCCTGAGCCGGTTCAAAGCTCATCTCCTTCAAAGCCGCGATAACCGGTGCATAGGCTTTTTCACAATAGCTGTATCCCTCAAGCACTGTGCCCTTCACAACAGGCTCGATCTGCTCTTTAATGAGGCCGTCTAAAATAATAAGCCCTTTCTCGATTTTATACTCATCGAGCGCCACAATCGCCTCGCCCAGCTCCGGTGTAACAGCCTTTGCAACCAGAATCGCCACGCTGGAAAGACGCACGCCGTGAAGCAGAGACTGCAGCTTTTCAGGAAAGGTGAGCGGTGAGATGAATGAGAAAATCCAGTCTCCGTCTCTGCGGTTAAATAGGGCGATATCGGTGTGGCTTCCAAGCTTGCCCAAAACCTTGGGAAAATCAGAGTCACCGATCACAACGCAGCTAATTGATGTCATTGCCTTTATCAACAGAGGAGGGTTTTAAAAATGTTTTCTGAAAAAAACTCAATCGGCTCAAGCTATTTTAAATTCCAATCCGGGTCAAAACGACTGTGACAATCTGGGCAGATGAGAATTATCATTTTCGCACTGTCCTTGATTTTAAAGGAGACATGCCAGCCGTCGGTGTAGCCGCAGACCGGGCAGGTGTCAACTGTGCCTTCAAGCCTCAGTCTCTGGATTCCCGCGTCCATCGTCAAATCAAGTTATGTTCACATGCGCCTGATAATTTGTAAATCAACGCACTTCACCCTTTTTCAAGGATAAGGCTCAGAATGTCGCCGTCGGCAAGTACGTGCTCAAGTCCCACGCGCTGCCCATTAAATCTCGCCGAATCACCCCAAACCCGCGCGAATCGAAAACGCCTGCGAAAATCTCGATGCAGCTTCTCACAAACATCCCCTACAACAGCCCCCTTCTTAATGATCAATGGCTCCTCCAAATCCGCCTCTTCACCCTGAGGCTTCATATAGATGTGGATGAATTCAAGACCTCTGAAAATCCGCTCCTTAAGATCGTCGAGATTTTCGCCTTGGCCGGCCGAGATAAAAATCGCGTCACGATATTCCCTTCTCACCTTTTCCAAAAGCTCAGGCGGCGCAAGATCAACCTTGTTAATCAAAGTGAGCGCAGGGACATAGACCCGGTTTTTCGAAAGCGCGTCGATAAGCTCTTCTTCAGTGATATCCTCGCGGATAAGCACATTGGCATTGTGCACCCGATACTCGGCGAGAATAGCCTTTATAAGGGCGCTATCCAGCCGGCTTAAATCAACGGTTGAACTGATACTCACTCCTCCGCGGCTAAGCTTTTTAATCCGCAGATCACGAGGCCGCTGATTAATCCTGATACCAGCTCCGTGAAGCTCGCTTTCAACAATCGCTTTATGTCCTAAGTTGAAGATGTCGAGAAGAATCAAGATCAGATCCGAGTTTCGCACGACAGAGATAACCTCACGGCCCCGGCCCTTACCCGACGCCGCGCCAGCAATCAAACCTGGTATGTCGAGAACCTGGATCTTCGCACCCTTATACTCCATAGCACCGGGAATCACGTCAAGGGTTGTGAAATCATAGGAACCCACCTCAGACTCAGCGTTTGTAAGCCTGTTGAGAAGAGTGCTCTTACCAACCGATGGAAAACCCACGAGAACAACTGTTGCATCACCGGATTTCTTTACGCCATAGGATGGACCTGCCGCTGCTCCGCTGCTCCGTTCACCCTCCTCACGAAGCCGTGCAAGTTTGGCCTTAAGCCTGCCTATATGGTGCTGCGTCGCCTTGTTATAAGATGTCTTTTTAATCTCCTCTTCAATCTCAGATATCTTCTCTTGAATCGAGGCCATACAAGATAGAATACTAGAAGTTGGATATAAAGGATTCACTTCAATTTTGCATTTTCCTTTTCGTAGACCAGATTGCGTATGCTGACTTAATCTCAAATACAAAGAACACTACCGTAACTAAATTTGTAAAAAAGAATCCCGGTCTGTTAAAGTCGCGTATAAACCATTTAATCAAATAATAATTGAACACAATTAAAATGCCTATCATGATAATTTTGAATCTCATGTTAGTAAGTGGTAACCACCTCGGTAGGTTAAACACTATTACTTCACCCCTCATAATTTTGTAGTGGAATAATAAACCCCCTATTACAAATAGAAGAATTATAGAAAGCCCATAAAACTGATACTTAAAGATGTAATAAACAGAAATTAAAGAGAAAAGAAAAATTGTTGTGATTGTTAGACTCTTGTAGAAATTTGTATTATCACTTCTTCTTTTTCTTCGGTTTTTCCACAATCTCTTCGACCATCGCAACTAACTTGAAAAACGCCTTGGCAGCGACGGAATCAGGATCCTGCGTGATAAAGGGCTTGCCTGCATCTGAGTCCTCAACGATCTTCGGATCAATCGGTATGGCACCGAGGAATGGGACTTTATATCGTTCAGCCGCAGCCTTTCCGCCGCCGACTTTGAAGATGTTTGATGTCTTGCCGCAGTGCGGGCATGCAAAACCGCTCATGTTCTCAACGATTCCGATAATCGGCATCTTGAGTTTTTCAGCAAAGTTCAGGGACTTGTAAATGTCAAGCAGCGACACCTCCTGAGGCGTTGTCACAATTATCGCACCCTCGCTTTCAGGGATGCTCTGAGCAACAGACAGCGGCTCATCGCTTGTGCCAGGCGGAAGATCAATAATGAGATAGTCAAGCTCGCCCCAGACCACATCTGCGAGCAGCTGCTGAATAGCGCCGATCTTCATGGGCCCGCGCCAGATGATCGCCATCTCCTTGTGCGGAAGCATGTAGGCAGAAGAAATCACATGCAGGTTTTCCATGACCTTGACGGGTAAAATCCCCTCATCGGTGCCCATAAGCCGCTCCTCTTCAACGCCGAGCATCTTCGGAATATTCGGGCCAGTGAGATCCAGATCAAGCAGCCCCACCTTCTTCCCTTTCGAGGCAAGGGCGATTGCCAGATTTGTTGCAACTGTGCTCTTGCCAACTCCTCCTTTACCGCTCATCACAGCGATTTTATGCTTAACATTTTTGAGCTTTTCAAGGATCTTGGAATCCTCTTCTTTATTTTGAATCTGAATTAAATTCTT
>QIDD01000146.1 GCA_003230355.1 Methanobacteriota archaeon | reverse complement strand
GCAACTCCCACCTTTGAAATCCTGTTAAGTATAACGTCTACTTCATCCTCAGCGATGTCTGCGCCGAGCTTGTTATCCGCGCCTACTCCATGGCCTTTTACAACGGTTTCGCCGATTACGATTCTGTCTTCCTGCGGTATGTGAATGAGCCCTGCAAGATCAGACAAAGCGCTGTTTACTGCGATGCATTCAAAGGTGTGTGGAACAGGACTTTTCCTGTCGTCTGCAAGAAAGAAGTCAGCAATTTTACCCCCTGCCTGCCCAAGTCCGATTACGAGTGTTTTCATAGCTAATTCTCCGAGTTGAGTATAAATAGTACAGAAGTCTTATAAACCTTTCTCTGCACCTGTGTTTTTGAGTGTGAAAAATGATTGTTCAAAGCCGTGATTTTATCGAGACCGTTGATGGCCTCTTGTTTGCCGCGATAAACGGTGAAATCCATTTTCTACGCTACTTTCCGGCGGCCGATGGAGACAGGGTGCGCAGCGGCGCATCTTATGCGAAGGCTGCCTCGACTGATGCTTCATTTAACTATCTTGAGCAGAACTATCCAGAGTATATTTTCAAAAGAGACTGTCTTCGACTTCAGCGCTGTCCACATGACAAGATTAAATCGATTTTTCGGCCCGCTGAAAAACTCCAACGCCTCAGAGCGTCTGACACCGGACTTGCGAAAAAGTGCACACATCTCAGCGATGTTTTCAATGCAGTCCCTGCAGAAAACAAAGGCGTCACAGGCTCGATTCTAGTGGACCTTGCAACACCAATTTCTGACATCGACTTCGTAATCTATGGCAGAAAATATTTAGATTTAGCGCGCGGCATTTTGCGGAATTCACAGGAGACCTTAGGGCTTGACAGAAAAAGCTGGAAGCAATATTATCAGAAGCGACTTCCCGGCGGTGGCGAGCTGGGCTTTGAGGATTGGCTCTGGTATGAAAAGCGAAAATATAATCTCGGCAAAATCGACGGCACACTTTTCAACCTTCTCTTGGTAGACGATGAAATCAACCTCGCTATCGGTAGGCGTGTGAAAAAGATGAAGATTCGATGCAGGGTTGTTGACGCGAGCCAGGCGTTTAATGTCCCGGCAGTCTATAAAGTTGAGCACAAACTTGTTGACACCGTAGTTTCCTTCACCCATACATATGCAGGCCAAGCAATAGAAGGAGAACAAATCGAGGTTTTTGGGATGCTTGAAACAACCGCTGACAGAGGGCATCGGATAATTGTGGGCACCACAAGGGAGGCGGGAGGTGAGTACATCAAGGTTGTTCACATGGCTAGAGGCGCCTGAAAAACTGGATTGATAAAAGGCCGGCCACTGTGAGAGCCACAGCGAGTGCGAGCTTTATCATCCCGCCCTTTTTTGTGTAGTCAACACCTGTGTGTTCCCTTTGAAAGCGCGCTTCATATCTTTTTGAAACACTGTAGACATTGATTGTGAGAACAATGGTTCCAATGAATGCTGCCGTTGCCAGCGTCACATAGCCTGCGAAGAAGATTATGATCGTGTATTTTACCCCTCTTGCTCCGTCGCCGTTGAACCAGTAGCCCAGGGGCGTAAATAGCAGTGCTGCAGCTGCCGTCCAAAGCGGCGTGAGTTTATTGCGTTTCGCCCGTTTCTGCCAAAGAATGTATCCATCTTCCATAGCTGTACTGTTTGCTTCTCCACTGATTTATTCTTTGCCTGCTTCTTTCATCATTTGTAAATTCTTGATGAATCAGGCGGACTGTGACAAAAAATGCACAGATTTGGTAAGTTAAGCTATATGACCCATTAAAAATAGAACTTACTTGATGATAAAGCCAGATTGTTACACAAAATATAAGTGGTTCCATCTTTTAGCATGTGAAAAATGCCGCAAAGCCCGCCGCTGCAAAGACGCAACACTAATGAGAAAAGACAGAGCGTTCAACATACCTCTGAGACACTGACACACCCGCTCAACCGGCAGATCAAATTCTTTTCCTATCGAAGATTATTTTAATAAGCACCGCCCATAGTTTAATCTTCAAACTTGGAGGCATATTTTTATGAGCACTGAAGAAAACCTGAAGATTGCGCTTGCCGGCGAAAGTCAGGCAAACAGAACCTATCTAGCCTTTGCGAAAAAGGCTGAGGAAGACGGCCACACCCAGGCTGCAAAGCTCTTTCGAGCAGCGGCTGATGCCGAGACCATCCACGCCATGATGTATCTTGAACGGCTTGGAAGAATCAAAGACACAACGGAAAATTTGAAGGAAGCAATCGGCGGGGAAACCCATGAATACACCGAGATGTATCCTGGTTTTGTTGATGCGGCGGCGGCCGATGGAGATGGAGAGTCGAAGCTCGCATTTCGCTGGGCACTCCGAGTCGAGGAAGGACATGCAAACCTCTACAGCAGCCTGCTCGACAAACTCGACAAGGCTGATGGCGGGAGTTACTTTGTGTGCCAGACCTGCGGTTGGACCGCGGAAGACATGGCGCCTGACGGATGCCCTGTCTGCGGAAGGCCGAAAGAACAGTTCAAAGAGTTTTAGATGGGTTGCAATGAAGGCAGTTGAAATTAAGAAGGGAATCTACTGGGTCGGCGCAATCGACTACAATCTTCGAAGCTTTCACGGCTACACGACCCCCAGGGGCACAACCTACAACGCCTATCTTGTAATAGACGAAAAAACAGCGCTCATCGACACTGTGAAAGCCCCCTTCAGTAGGGAGCTTCTCACCCGAATCTCAAGTGTCATTAACCCTGAGAAGATAGATTATCTAATAGCGAATCATGTTGAGATGGATCACAGCGGGTCAGCTTCGGCCGTTGTCGAGCAGGCCGGGGATATCGAGGTCATCTGCACAGCCAAAGGGAAAGAATTTCTTCACGGCCATTATCACGATTCTAAAGAATGGGATATCCGAACCGTTGGTTCAGAGGACACGCTGCGCCTGGGCAAAAGAACCTTGAGCTTTATCCCCGCGCCAATGCTGCACTGGCCAGACACTATGTTTACCTATTCGGCATCGGCCCGGGTGCTTTTTTCAAACGACGGCTTCGGCCAGCATATTGCAACTCCACGGCGGTTCTGCGACGAAGCAGAGGATTGGAACGTTTTTTCTGAGGCGCAGAAATACTATGCAAACATTCTCATGCCCTACTCAAGAATGGCGGCGAAAAAACTGGACGAATTAAAGGATGTGGCTGTCGAGGTTGTCTGCCCAAGCCACGGCGTAATATTTCGAGAAAAAGAAGACATCAACCGTATTGTTTCACTCTACAAATCCTGGGCAGCCGGTGAATCCAAAGAGAAGGCAGTTCTGGTCTATGACACCATGTACAACTCTACTGAAAAGATGGCCCGCACGATTGAAGAAGGACTTCTGATCGAAGGCATAGATACTCGGATTTTCAACCTCCGAGTGAGTGATATCAGCGACATCATGAGTGAAATATTAGATGCAAAAGCGGTTGTTGTCGGTTCATCTACTTTGAACAACGGACCCATGCCAAGCATCGGCGGGTTTCTAACCTATCTCAAAGGCCTTCGCCCCAGAGGCAAGATCGGCGCGGCCTTCGGATCCTACGGCTGGGGCGGCGGAGCGATAAAGGCTATAACCGGGGAGCTGGAGGCAACAGGATTTGAACTCCCAGTGGAGGGTTTTCAAACCAAGTTCGTCCCACGCTCCGATGCTCTGGATGAGTCTTTTGAACTTGGGGTTCAGCTTGCAAATCATATTAAAATGAGGTGAA
>QIDD01000145.1 GCA_003230355.1 Methanobacteriota archaeon | reverse complement strand
GCGATGGTCACCGAAAATTATAGGGATATTCGAGAGCTTGTTTACCCTCAGTTTTATTCCAAACTTGAAATGACTGACCCTGAGATTTCAAAAAATATAACTATTGAAAAAAAACCCACAACCGCGGAAGGCAAAAAAATTGCACTTAACATTTTTTTTGATGCTAAAAGGCATGCATCCGCCCCAAGCCCCTGCGAGTTTGCAGTATATGACGGCCCGCTGCTTGAGAAAAATGTGAAAATCAGGCTTGTAGAGGTTGAAGATAACACCCGGCTCTTGGGACCTGCAGCGCTGAACAAAGTCGTGGTTTACGAAGGAAACATATTCGGTGTTTCTGAAAGTAAAGGTCAAAAAGAAGTGTTGGAAAAGGGAACATTCTCTGAAGTCAGTTACCTCTCAGGTATAGCAAATCTTGCTGCCTGGGAGATTGAGAAAGCCGCGAAAAAAGGAGAAAAATCAGTCGAAATAAAGATTAAAGGTGTGAAACTTCCCAGTGATGTAAACATCAAGATAAGTGATAGCGTTGTCCGTTTTATAACTTCAAACAATAAAAAGATCGATATCCGAGGCCCGGTCTTCACAACTATTCGAGCCGAGTTCAGCTGAGCGATTTTATGGCTGAGATATGCGTTGTTCTTGTTGAACCAAAGCTTCAGTGCAACGTGGGATTTGTGGCACGGGCGATGAAAAACTTCGGACTAGGGCGGCTCTATTTTTCTGGGAGGGATTTCAAGCCAGAAGATAAGGCCTTTGAATGCGCGGCACATGCAGAGGACATCCTTGAGCGGGCGGAGCATCTGGGCGATTCTGATTTAAATCAAGTCTTTGACATAACCATTGGAAGTACCGCTAAAACCCATGAGAAGTCGAGTTCGACTAGGGCAGCAATCACTCCGAGAAAGCTTGCAGAAATTCTATCAGGCGTTTCAGGCTCGGTAGGGCTTCTTTTAGGCAGGGAGGACTCCGGGCTTTCGAATAGCGAGCTTGACTGCTGCGACATGGTTGTGTCAATTCCCACTCCCGCCCCCTATTCTACGATGAATCTTTCCCATGCTGCTGCAGTGCTTTTCTACGAGCTGGGGCAAAACTACTTGGCAGACGGAGAAGGTGTGATTCGTGAGGCTGAAGGGTCTGAAAAGGAAGCGCTTCACAAAGGGTTCAAAAGCCTTCTCGAAGCAGTGGAGCAGCCAAATCATAAAAGGAATGTTTCTGAAAGGATTTTCAGGCGTGTGATTGGCAGGGCAGGCATTTCAGGCAGGGAAGCGCACACACTCGCCGGCATCTTCAAAAAAGCAAACGACACGATAAAAGAAAGAAAATAACCACACGGTATTTCGGTGCTAAAAAAAGTCAGTCGAACAAGACCTGACATCGGCCTAACTAAGAGAAATCTCATCCCTTTCAAGCCTATATTATTTCCTCAAAACCGTACGAGAGCTTGGAGTAAAAGAGGCTAAATATACTGCAACAAAAATAGAAGAGGATAATTTTTACAAATCCGCGCCAAAAGAAATAAGAACATTACCAGCCTGATTTAACCTGATTTCTCAGTTCATTCTATTCGCCACATTTCTCAAGAAAGCGGACCTCAAAAACGAGGAAAAACTTTATAAACAGCAATTGTGGTGGTGACAACCTATGACAAAAAGAGCTGGCGGCGTTTACAGAAAAACTAACAAGCGATCCTTTACAAGAAAAGAATATATGGGCGGCCTCCCAGGTTCACTCATCGTCAGTTATGACATGGGCAACAGGCAGGCAGACTTTGAAATCGCTGTCTCGCTGGCCGTAAAAGAGGATGTTCAAATCACCCATAACGCTCTTGAAGCAGCCAGGATAACCACGAACCGATATCTGAGCAAGATGATTGGCGTGGCAGGATATTATTTTAAGATTCGTGTGCACCCTCATCAAATCCTTCGGGAGAATAAGATGGCCTCCGGAGCTGGTGCTGACAGGATATCTCAGGGCATGTCCCTTTCCTTTGGAAAAAGCATCAGCAGGGCTGCGAGGCTTAAAAAAGGCCAGAGATTTCTCACAGTAAAGACGTCGAGGGAGAATTTCCCGGCTGTAAAGTCGGCTCTTAGAAGGGCGGCTATGAAAATCCCGTGCGGAAGCTCAATCGTCATCGATAAGGGTAAGGAACTGCTCGACTTTTAATTGTGCTTTTCTTGATTTCTCCCTGAGATACTTTTATTAATAAGGGGGGTTGAGTCTGTAAGTGATGGTGGAAATCGGACGATCCAACATTCGCTTTGGCTGGATATGGATACTTACGTTCTTAGTCTTCGGAGGGTTTTTGGAGATGAAGCTCTTGGATCGGGTTTGGTCTGAGCAGTTCCTTGCACCTACACGCTCTCTTTGGAGGTCTGCCCACGTTCACGGCCTGCTCCTGTCTTTTTACAACCTTTTCTATGGGGCTCAGATAGACATGACTAATCTCACGGATCGGGCGAAACGCGGCGGAAGTGTGCACGCAATCATCGGCGCAATTGTTCTGCCAGTTGCACTGTTTCTCTCTACTTTTTATAATCCCCTTCGTTATCTTGCAGCTCTTGGCGGACTCGCAATCATAGGGTCGGCTGTAGTGATGGTGAAGGGGCAGCTTGAAAAAGAGGGTTGATTGTAGATTTTTCTTGTCGTTTTAGAGTGTTGTTTTGAGAATATAGATTGAATTGAAAAATGTATATAACTGACTAATTAGAAAAATGGGTGTTATTTTGGAAAAAGGTCTTTTTATTATTTATTTTCAGGCTAAATACGCCGGCTGTTACATAATGTGTAACAAAAAGTTTATATTACATCTAAAGCTCCCAAGGTAAAGGGGTAAATGTGATGTACACAGTAGAAGCAAACATCGAAGGATACATGAAAGACATAGGCGCAACCATCCTCTTCTCACCCAACCCAGGCAGAACAATAAAAGAAGTGAGAAAAAGCATGGAAGTAAGCCAAGACGACCTAGCACAGCTCATGAGCCTCAGACGAGAAACCATCAGCCGAATCGAAACCGGAAGCATCAACCCCACAGCAGCATTCATCAAAAGATTCAGCAAATACGCATCGATAATCAAAGTTTTCAGAGAGCTAAACGCGCGAAAAGACGCGGGAAAAAAAAGCATTGGCGCCCTACTGAACTCTACATTTATGCGCGCCCATTTTTCACTGTCAAAAGGAGAGCTTGACAGTCTGATTGCAATCGGACACACAAGCTACAGCAAGACAAAAAAGAAGGTACTACGGAGGATCTAGGATATGAACATAGCATGGTTTAAAGACTTGACAAAAGAAGACATCCCAGTTGCAGGTGGAAAAGGAGCAAACCTCGGCGAAATGACAACTGCAGGACTGCCCGTTCCCGAAGGATACATGGTAACAGCCCAGGCATATGAAACATTCATCCGCGAAAACAAACTGGCAGAAAAGATCGCCAAAATATTGGAAATCGACGTGGATGACAACAGCCAGCTGATGGAAGCTTCGAAGAAGATCAGAAAACTAATTGAAGCATCCCCGATCCCTGAGAAGATCAATAAAGACATACTCAGGGCATATAAAAAACTTGACAGCGACGAGGCTTTTGTCGCAGTTCGAAGCTCTGCAACAGCCGAGGACCTTCCCGACGCGTCCTTCGCCGGACAGCAGGAAACCTTTCTCAACACACACGGCGAAAAAGAACTCCTCGAAAACGTGCGCAGATGCTGGTCCTCGCTTTTCACGCCAAGGGCTATTTTCTACCGTGTGAAAAATGATTTCGACCACTCGCAGGTGCTTATCGCAGTGGTGGTGCAGCGAATGGTCAATGC
>QIDD01000144.1 GCA_003230355.1 Methanobacteriota archaeon | reverse complement strand
TCGCCGAACTGCTCGCGCAGTGTTGCGCCCATATTTTGAAGAGCCGCACGCTCAACTGGAATGTGGAGCCGCACAAGTAGGTCACTAAGTATGTCTGAAAAACGCCGTCCCTCAGCCCCGTATTCGCTCGTCAAGTATTCTCCAATCGTGCCCTTCCCGCCTCCGATGCGACCGGACAAGCCGATTACAAGCTTCATCCACTTGCACCGTTATTGTAATCCAGGTGTATAAGCTCGATGTTTGCGCCTGTGAGAATCTTGAGTCCTTCTTCATCCGAGTATTCACCGCTCATGATCAGCTGTTTTATCCCGGAATTCACGATGAGCCGGGCGCAAATCTTACAGGGAAAACCGTTGAGATAAAGCGTTGCACCCTCAGCGTCTTTACCAGCCTGGATAAGCGCGTTTTGCTCAGCGTGCACAGCCGGGCAAATCCCGTGGCCCATGCCGCTTTCAACACCCATATCGTCTTTTATGCAGCCGATGTCCTCACAGTGCTCAGCTCCTCGAACCACGCCGTTAAAGCCTGTTGAGATGATCTCTTTTTTACTGTTCACAACGATTGCTCCGAACTGCCGCCGCGTGCATGTCGAGCGCTTCTTCAGCTGGTGCACGATGTTCATAAAATATTCATCCCAAGTGGGCCGCGTCATAACTAATCATTCACCTTGCAAAATACCAAGAGAACCGCTCATTATTAAATATATTGGCCAGAGAGCCCTACCGCCTTTTTAGAAGCGCAACCTTGCTGCTCTCAGAATAATCGGCCACTTCATATCCTGTTACTTCTGAAAGACGCTTTGAAAATTCCAACACCTCATCCAAAGTGGGCATGTCAGATCGCTCAAGCCGTCTGCGAGAATATCCGACGTGAACATACCCTTTCGGCTCGATATAATCAGGATTTGCCTTTTCCACGAGCTTTGCGAACCGCTCAGGATGCTCAAGATTATACCCCCGGACAAGAGTTATGCGAACCGCTTTTTTCGAAGGATTTGCGTTGAATGCCTCGATTCCTTCATTCAGGCGTTTCCACCCGTCCCGCACCTGAGGACGGTTAATCTGTTTATACAGACGCTCATCATATGCGATCATCGACAGATAGAGCTGTGTGGGGCGCGCCAAAGCAATCTGCTCAGGGTTAAGCCCGTTTGTAACTAGAAAGGCAGTCATCCCCTGTGATTTGAATTCCTCCACAAGCTCGGAGATATAAGGATATGTGGTAGGCTCGCCTGCAAGACTGATTGCAACATTGTTTGGCTCCCCCGCTTCTTTGAGCTTTTCTTTGTCCACCTTTGGATGGCCTCCATAACCGCTTATTATCCTTTTTTGTTCAGCCAATGCACCTTCAACGATTGCAGACGGCTCGTCCACACTGCCCTTGATTTCGGTTCCCGCAGTGTGTTCAATCGGCCGCCAGCAGAAGAGACAGCTATGCTGGCACCACGCGACTGCCGGCGTCATCTGCAGACAACGATGGGACGATATGCCGTAGAACTTTGCCTTATAGCATTCCCGGCCGCGCACCAGGCTTTCTTTAAGCCAGTGACACCCTTTCACCGCTGAATGACCCCCGACGAGATGATACTTCTGTGATTTGAGAAGCCGTCGTGTCTCTTCGTCCATGTCCTATCTCCCGGCGGTAACAATGATAAATCTTTTCAACCCGCACTTGTTAAACAAAACCATTTAACAATCACTAAATGTAAAGGAAAGGTATTTATACCACCTCCCAACATAAAAAGAATCAACGAGGCAGAACAACTACTTATCAACACCCACCTCTGCCTCCTCTCTTACCTCTTATTTTCTGAAATCAGGCTTTTCACAATGGCCTGTGTGGATGATTTCAAGAAAAAAATCAGTTTACTTCGCAAACTGTTGGCTGCGCCTGCAATATTAAGAGGAGAGCATAAAAAAATCCACTTCTTGTATTAACACATTTATTCAATCTGAGAAAAAAACACAGGCAAAGCCAATACTCGATTGCGCCGAGTAATCATTTTGAGGTCCTAAGCCTTTTTCCATTGTAAAGAAAGTAGGCGAAGCCACTAGTCAGCTTGTCTGACTGATCATTTTTGAGAAATCATCCGCACCGGCCCAAGTGAAAAGCCTGATTTCGAACTACCCTATTTTATAGAACAGATAAACAGTGCAGGCAACGCCACTAGTCAGCTTGTCTGACTAATCATTTTGAGAAATCATCCGAACAGACCCACGATTAGCGCTTGATTTCGAGAAATGACAGTGGGCAAAAAGCTAATAAATGAAGAAACCCTGTAGTGGATGCGAGGATAATTATGACTACTGCATTTGTTGGTGTACCCTGTCAGATTCAGGCTCTTAGAAAGACAAACGAACTGGTTGGCGAATTCAAAGATATAGTTAGCATCGGGCTTTTCTGCCGGGAAAACTGGTCTTATTCATGTATACGCGCGCTTGTGGAGGATGACTACGGCGTGAAACTTGATTCAATCGACAAATTTGACATTAAAAAGGGCAAGCTCAAGCTCTTACAAAAGGATGGTGGGGTGACCAACATCCCCCTTGCCGAGACACACCCGTATGTGCGTGTGAACTGTCAGATATGCCTTGACTTTTCAGCAGAGCTTGCGGATGTTTCCGTGGGCGCGGTGGGAACGCCGAAGGGTTGGTCCACAGTCATCGTCAGGACCAAGAAAGGAGCGGATCTCGTTGAAGGTGCAGTTGCGAAGGGATACCTTGAGGCGAAAGACATTTCTGAGGTCAAGCCGGGCAAGATGCTTGTCGATAAGCTTTCAAAGGAGAAGAGAGGCGAAAACCTTGCTGAGGCAAAGCGCCGCGAGGATAGGGGCACAAAAGTCCCCCACATTTACAGCAAAGACGATGAGAGCTTCGACGAATTTCTAAAGTATGCTGCGGGCAAACAGTTTGCAGAACTGGAGTACATAGTTGTTGACACTGGCGCCTGCGTTTCCTGCGGTGCCTGCGCTGCGGTCTGTCCGGTGGACATCATCAGATTCGAAGACTACCGTCCAGTAATCGTTGGCGAAGAAAAGGAGGGCTGCAACCTCTGCTATCTCGCCTGCCCCCGGACCTCGATGCAGATCCCGGCCGTTGAAAAGGCAATCGGATTCACAGGCAAGCGGGATGAAGATATCGGCCATTACACAGCAATACTTGCAGCAAAAGCGTCTTCAGACAAGATAATGGGTCAGGACGGCGGCGTTGTAACCGCGCTACTGTCATATGCGCTTGACAACCAATCGGTCAATCGGGTTGTAACCGTTAAACGCGGTGAGCGTGCATGGGAGCCTGAAACCGCTGTTGTGAAAGACACGGCTGAACTATTAGAAACCGCCGGCACAATTTATTCCATGGCCATAACCATGCAGGCGCTGAAGGAGTAACAACGTTTATGCTGATCGTGGTTGCCAAGACCGGAAACATCGGCGCCTCCACAGTGCTTGAACTGCTTTTGGACGAGCGCGCGGACCGAAAGGACATCGATATTCGGGTGGTTTCATCGGGCGCGAAGATGGGTAAGGATGAGGCAGAGTATGTTGCAAACAGGGTGCTTGCGCTGAAGCCGGATCTCATATTATACACTACTCCTAATGCATCTGCGCCGGGGCCGAAAAAAGCAATTTCTGCGCTTGCCGGGAAACCTGCGATTGTGGTTTCGGATGCGCCGGCTGTGAAGGCCAAAGACTTTATCGAAGAGCACGGTTTGGGCTACATTCTTGTGAAGGCTGATGCCATGATCGGGGCGCGGCGGGAGTTTCTTGACCCGACTGAAATGGCAATCTTCAATGCTGACATGCTCAAGGTACTGGCTGGAACCGGTGC
>QIDD01000143.1 GCA_003230355.1 Methanobacteriota archaeon | reverse complement strand
CTGTGCAACCCTGAGCATGAGGCGTTTGCAGAGCACGCATCCCAGCTTGTGATCGCCGTATTTCAAAAACTCCATGAGCACCTCTCCATAGGGTGCCACGATTGTTTTAATCGGCTTGTTCGTCCAAGTCGAGAGCACGCGCACCGCATCTATCGCTCGATCAATGGTTCGATCGTCCACAAGGGGCCGGCAGTCCATGAAAAGCGCTACAACCTCGACGCCGCGCTTCATCATCATCCATGCTGCTACAGGCGAGTCGATGCCGCCGCTAACAAGGGCCACAGCCTTTCCCTGTGTTCCGAGTGGCATCCCGCCTACACCCGCGATTATCTCGTGAAAGATATAGGCGTTTTTATCCCGAATCTCCACATATATTGTGACATCAGGATTTGTGAGATCAACTGTGGCACCGGTTGCATCCTTGATTTCAGCGCCTATCATTCCCGCGATTTCCATGCTTTTATAGGGGTGTGAGCCTTTTCGCCGTGCCCGCACTGCGAAACTGGTTTTTTCATTGATTACCCTTTTTGCATGCATCACAGCATCTGAGATTAGTTTTTCAGCGTCACTGGTTGTTTTAACAGCAACCGAGGTTGACACAACACCGAATACACGGGCAACCCGCTCAGCATCGTCCTTGCTCCCTGATTCAACGTATATCCGGCCTGGCTCCCTTCGAATCACCGAAGCGCCAACAACACTCTGAATATTTTTAACAAGCCGCTTCTCCATCACTCTGCGTGTCTGCTGGGATTTGAGCCCTATCTCGCCGTATCTGACAATTATCATGAGATCATTCATTCACTTGATTTTGGCATCATCAATAAAAAATGTACGCATTGGGTAAGGAATATATATCCACAAGCATTAGGCTGGAGATATGAAGGTGTTGGTTGTTGCAGGCACACGGCCGGAGGTAATCAAGCTTGCGCCGGTTTTATGGGGGTTGAAACAGCGGGGGATCACGCATGTGTTTGCGACCACGGGTCAGCACTATGACGATTTGCTTTTCAAAAAATTCATCGACGACCTCTCCCTGGATGAGCCAGATTTTAATATTGAAGTGGGCTCTGCAAGTCCGGCTGTTCAGACCGGGAAGGCCATGATAGGACTTGAGGAGCTGCTCAAATCTGAGAATCCAGATGTGGTCGTTGTGGAGGGAGACACGAACTCTGTTCTCGCCGCAGCACTTGCAGCGGTGAAACTGAAGATACCTGTTGCCCATGTGGAGGCCGGGCTCAGGAGCCGTGACCGCACCATGCCTGAGGAGATCAACCGCATACTCGCAGACCACTGCTCTGAACTGCTCTTTGCGCCAACCGAGGAGTCGGCACTGAACCTGATAAACGAGGGAATCCCGCCAGCAAAGATACACATAGTTGGCAACACGATTGTTGATGCCGCGCTTTCGATCGTCCGGCGGTCAATGGAAACTTCAGGCCGCTACAAAGATTTTCCCAGGGGATACATTTTGCTCACACTTCATCGGGCTGAAAACACAGACGACACCCGGCGGCTTGAATCGATCTTCTCAGCCCTTGGCGATATCGACAGAAACATTGTCTTCCCAATCCATCCGCGCACATCAAAGATAATCGACGGAACAGAGCTGGAGAAGCACCTGGTGGCTGAACATATTCATCTCATCCCGCCTGTGGGCTACCTGGATTTTCTGGGTCTTTTGAAAAACGCTTTCGCTGTTCTCACAGACTCGGGCGGGGTGCAGGAGGAGGCGATAACACTTGATGTTCCATGCCTGACCCTGCGATACAACACTGAACGGCCTGAAACCGTACTTGCAGGTGGAAACATTGTGGTTGGAACTGAAAAGGAAAAAATACTGGAAAACTTGGCTCTTCTTTCGGACCCCGCGATATATGAAAAGATGAAAAAGGCTTCAAACCCCTATGGTGACGGCAAAGCGGGCGAAAGAATCGTAGGTATCTTGGTTGAAAAACAGGAAAATGGCGAGCTGCTGGTCGAATCATCCGATACTAGAGAAGTGCAACATTTCCGGAAAATTATTAAAGTCAATGACTCTCTGGAAGGGAAAAAGGTTGGAGATTGTGGCTTCGAAATCATACGGATAATCGACAATGGAAGGCAGAGATTCCCTTCCCTGGATTTCATTCTAAAAAAAGGCATGCACATCGAAGTTCTAGTAAGAGACTAGGGTCTGCTCTACTTCCCCATACTTTACACGTGAAAACGACAGAGTAAATTCACCTATAATTTTACAGTTTTAATATTGAAAAAAAGAAGGCTATAAATTGAAATTCACTTATAAGCCGAGCCTCGGAATTCAATTTTCTCAACGAAAATATTTCTATCAGACTTTTCAATCCGAAAGATAATCCTTATTTTTCCACTTCTGAATCGATAGTAGTTTTCTCGACCCTTGATCTTGGCCATATCATGAGGCATTGAAAGAAAGGGGAAATCCTCCAAATCCAGAATCTCATCTAGAATTTTTCGCTTAAGCTTCCTATCGACTTTTGTAGAAAGAAATTTGCCCGCCTTCTTAGATATGAAGACAGAATACCGCCCCACCACTAATCCCTCTTAACACGCTTAATGGAAACATATTCATCCGCTTCTTTAATCTCATTAAGCTCATCCCACTCCTCTACACTTATCTTTTCTTCAGGCAAAACATTCACAAGGGATTTTTCCATGAACTCCTCCAGTGTAAGCTTGATGTTTTTAATCTCCTGATAAACCATTTCAAGCGTGACCTCAGACATAGCCTAAACTGGGCTAACCAATTATTTATAATTAATCATCAACACCTCCCCCTCCTCAACTTTGAAATCGCATAATAATAGAATGCGAATCAAGGCTGCGAAAAAGGATTAGCCTAAGAGTTCTTTTCGTATGTCCAGAAATCCCTGCGCCCAGTTCAGTATCGCATCTTTTTTCAGGACTTCTTTCACAAAATCCAGGGGGCGGTCGGTGTCTGTGAATCGGGTCATAAGTTCTGGCACGCCCTCGCGTTTCAAGAGCGTAAAGAGGCTGTCGAGTTCCCTGTCTGTGGCCGAGTCAATGATGCCTTTGAGGAAGAGATGGGCCATAAACTCCTGCTCAAGTTCAGCCCGCCACTTTCTGTCATATGATTCAAGCAAAAACTCATGGGAATAATTGTTTTCCTCAACTGCGGAGATTGCCGCATCTGCCGCGATTCGAGCGCAGATCCCGCCCGTTACAACGCCGCCGCCAGTGCTCGCCTTAGTCTGGCCCGCCGCATCCCCCACAAGCATCACCCTGTCTGAAACAGTCTCACACGGCCCGCCAACAGGTATGGCGCCAGTGTTAAATTCAAGGATGCTCTTCGAGTCGATTTTTTTACTTGCAACAGGATGCTCGGCCATGAACCGTTTGAGCAGCTCGCGAGGCGTTTTTCCGCTTCCACCCGTGCTTCCAACTCCCACTTCATATACATCTCCTTTTGGAAGGATCCAGCCATAGAATCCAGGCGCAAAGCTCTTACCGAAATACACCTCTGCAACATCAGGTTCAACGTCAGCCGCTGCAACCTCCACCTGCACACCTGAAACAAACTTGTTCTCCCTCTCAATCCCCGCCCATCTTGCAACCTGCGACCCAGCTCCATCCGCGCCGATAAGCAGCTTGGATGAAAGGGTTTTCTCCTCACCCACCTCGTTGATTATGACCTCGATTCTGCCATTACGTTTCACGCCGCGAGCAGAGGTTTTCAGCCTGATTTCTGCGCCTGCACGCACCGTGTCTCGGGCAAGCTCTTTGTCAAACATCTTTCGCTCCACCACAATTGCACGGTCCTGCTTTGAATAGGCGAGAAACTCCTCGCCGCCGGGA
>QIDD01000142.1 GCA_003230355.1 Methanobacteriota archaeon | reverse complement strand
GCTGACCCTTGCCCATGACCTCCACTTTTTTATAGAGGCCGGCCATTTCCTCAGAGCGCTTGACACCGGAAAATATGAGAAGCACCTCCACATTTCCCCGCCTTCCTAGCGGCATGTCCCCGCCGCGCACCTCTCTGCCGCCAATGCTTTTCTCAACCCAGAGCCGAGCAGGGATACTGCCCAAGAAATCGATGTGATCCCTGTCGCCAAGAACTGTTACAAGCGCGCTTTGCACATCTCCAAGCTCCCCCTGCAGAGTTGTCATTTTCGACGCGGCCTTTGTGAGATCGATCACAGCCTCAGGCTTGTCAACTTCAGGGTTTAAAAGCAGGTCCTGACCCTTCAAGCCCACGATGCTCAGCCCCTTCACGGTTTTTGCAAAGTCTGAAAAATCCACCGCGTTTTCGCCGATGTCGCCTCTGCCGCTGAACTCGCCGATCTGAAAAACACGTTCAAAATATGTGTAGATAAGCCTGTTAATCCCCCGATAGTTTCCCTTTAACCGTGTGGACTGCTTCAGATGGTCCATGTCGATTGGAAAGAATGCGTCGCAGTGACGAATAGTTTCTTTAAGCGCTCGCGCCGCGTTAATAGTAACAACTGACAGGTCTTCTTCACATGGCAAAATGCCCACATAATATATTGGCTCGATAAAGTTTTTTTTCATCTCCTCAAGCAGAACCCCAGCCGCGCCTCCTGTCCCGCCGCCAAGCGCTGAAATGAGAAAGATACAGTCAGCATCGCCTTTAACACGGGTCATCTTCTCAATGATGCCGTATCGGTCTGCCTGGATAACCTCCATCCCAAGGCCCAGATCAAGCTGCGCACCCTCACCGTCCAGCATAGCCTCGCCAGCCGGTATCCTGTACCTGTATTTCAGATGCCCCAGATCAGCGAGATCAGTGTCCACGAGGACTCCTTCAACGTTGTGCAGACCTGCTGCGAAGAACTGATGGGCAATTCTGCAGCCGGCCCTTCCAAGTCCGATGAGAAAGACCTTCAAATAACTCTGCCCCCTCTATCCAAGCTCTTCACGTTTCCGCCGAAGAACCGAAATCCCCATGAGTGCGATGATTATTACGACTGCAACTGTTGCATACTTTTTCGTGTCAATCTCCCGCTGGGCTTTTGAGTCTGCGTCTAAAATTATGGCGTCAAGAGAGATTATTGCGTTGTCAGCCTGGTTCTTCGCCTCGATTGGAAAGCCCCTGGCCTTGGATGACTCAGCGGTGGAAATAAGATCTCGAAAAACCTGCAGACGTGTTTCAAGAGCGGTTGTGTCAACACCGCGGGCCTTGAGATCAGATATCGCTGTTTCAGCAGCAAGCCTTTTTGTCTTCGCATCGTTTATAGCTCGAACCGCCGACTCGATGTCAGGGTTTGTGACAATCAGGCTTCGAACAATTTCCTCCTGCGGCCCCTTGTTCAAATCGTCATAAACCACATATGTGACTACCGAAACCATCTCTGCTTCGATGTCTGTGGACACGGTGGGTGCATTACCGGAAATCTTAATCTCCACGTTTGTGACACCGGCTTCTGAGAGCGAAACTGAGACCATTTTAGATGTGAAGGTCTGCGTCTCCCCGTCGATTGAAAGCGTAATGATTGGATTAACGGCTGCCGTTGAAACTGTTAGATTGGACTGCCGGGGGATGATGCCCACACGGCTGAGTGTTACCTCCGCGGAATAGGGGTCCCCTGAGTTGATCTTTTCTGTGTGTGTGAGTTTCGGCTGACCTGTTACCGCTAGATAGTCGAGATCAGCAGCATGAACGCTCAGAAACGAGATGAGTAAGATGAAGATTACGAGTGCGTTTTTCCATGTTTTATTCATTTTCCTTCGCCTCCTAAAATATGGAGTCTATGTCCTTTAAGAGATCGTCCAGATCAGACGCCTCCTTTTTACCGGCCACCTCTTTTACTTCATCAAATCTCCCATTTAAATCCTTCGTTCCAACAACAAGCAGACCCAGCTCAAGGCTGTTTGACCCTGGCTCATCATAGAACTCGTATTCAAGCTCAACTCCAAAGCGGTTCTGCGCCCATCCCTGCGCAAAGTCATGGCCATAGAGATAGCCGAGGTTTCCCCGCGCCACAAAGACGATTTTATCCGCTGAAACAAGTTCGAATTTCAAATAGAAACTGTCTCGAAGCATAGTCTCCACCGCGTCTTTAATGCTGAGATGATCTGAGCTTGGCTTGTAATAGGCAATTGACGTGCGCTCGCCCAGGCAGCGTTCTAAAAAAGACTCGTCGATCATTCGGAAAAAACCCTGTATAAGCTGGTTCACATGCTTGTGGGCGGAGATGATGTCTTCACCTTTATCAGTGACAACATTATTGTCAAGTATGATTGATCCGTCAACACTTGAAAGAACAGATTCAAGGTTTTCCGATGCGTTTTTCGTATACACCCGTCCCTCGCCGGCTGATGGAAGGACAAAGACGCCGAGCGTTTTTGTCTTATAAACTTCTTTAACCTTTTTCGCAACTACAGGTGTTCCGCCTGTTCCGGTGCCGCCGCCAAGGCCTGCAAAAAAAACCACAAGCCAGGGCTTTTCCTTTACAACTCCGCTGAGCTTGTTCATAGCGAGGGCCAGCTCCTCTGTAACAATCTTTCGCCCAAGCCCGACGTCAACACCTGTGCCATGACCTTTAACACGGCTTTTACCAATGAGAACAATGTTTTTCTCAGGAATGTTCGACAGTGTTTTCAGCTTCTCCGACGTGTCGATTGCAACACCTATTATCGGGTTCTGCTCATGTGACTGTATGCGGGCGATCAGCTTTTTAACCACGTTTTTCTGGTAAAGAGCATCAACAATCTTCGACCCTGCTCCACCCACCCCTACAAGGTAAAGCATCTACTTCTTTCCACCTAGTTTGTCAATATCGCTTAAAAGTGATTCAATGTTTTTAACGCCAATAGGCTCTTCTGCAACCTTTTCCTGAACAATCTTCGCACGTTCAAGTAGCACCCGGACTCTGGGCGCGTTTGAAATACCTGCAAGGAGAACCACGCAGCCTACATAGCCGCTTTTTGGCAGCGGATAGTCGCCGCCGCGAACCTCGGCTCCGGCGATGTTTTGCTCAAGCCACTGCCTCGATTTTTCAATCCCTTTACGGTCAAGCTCGCTCGGCGGGCCTGCAAGCACGATCAAGGCTTTGTTTGCGCTTCGGTAGTCGCAGGGCAAAAGAAGCCTGCCTTTGGTTGCGCGTTTAACAACTGAAAGTATGCGCGACGCCTTTCCAATACTCTCTTTTTTCCCGCCTCCGAGAAAGATGGAGAGCAGCTTTGATAAAAAGCCTTTTTTTCGCACTGTCACTCGCTCAGAAGCGTATCCGATGCTGCATATCCCGCCGGTTCGCATTGTGTTGATGATCTCTGAAGTGTCTACAACCATCTCGGCAACTGCTTTTCTGCCCCGCACCTCGCCTGCACGTGCAATTATGCCCATGCGTTTAACGATTTCTTTATTTATGCGCGCGTAGGCTTCTCGAACGCTTTCACCGCCCCGCAGGAACGTGCCGTTGTCAACCAGAATTACCGCGTCAGCGTTTGGTAGAAGCGTTTTCAGGCTGCGAGCCGCGTTTAATGTGTAGATGTCGCCTTCGTTTTCAGCAGGCAGGACGCCAAGCGCGTAGACCGGCTCGTCATAGACCTGTTTAATGTGTTTTGAAAGTACAGGTATTACGCCGCTTCCAGTGCCGCCGCCGAGTCCTGCAACAAGCAGGAACGCGTCGAAATCTGCAACTCCCACCTTTGAAATCCTGTTAAGTATAACGTCTACTTCATCCTCAGCGATGTCTGCGCCGAGCTTGTTATCCGCGCCTACTCCAT
>QIDD01000141.1 GCA_003230355.1 Methanobacteriota archaeon | reverse complement strand
TGAACTTTAAATTGACCATCGGCGGCAGGGGTTAAAGATTGAAATACGTCTTCAAATTCTGAATAAGGAATAAAAACCGGCTCGACTTGCGAATCCCATATGAATACAAGAAGGGAGTTTCTTCCCTCTAATTGGAGTAGATCATCTTTTCTTAAACCAAAGAAAGTTTGGTTTCTTTTATGGATTTTAGAATATCTGACATAGATTCGAGTGTCTTCTCCAATGTCAAATAAGGATAAACTTTTTGGTAATTTTTTGAACGCCCCGTATTTTTTCTTAATCTCCTTAAGAAAGTTTATTTTGGTTTGATTGACCATACACCTTTGTCCCTGATTGATCAAATTTTTGGGCTGATTTTTACTTTATTCATAATGGCATCAAATTATTCACATTTCAGGTTTATATTCATTTGTGTTAAAGTCATTGTCAGTGGAATAAAAATATATGTCTCAAATCTAATTTCGGTTTATGCTGGATTCTGTGAATGAGATCATTAAGGCCCTTAAAAACCCGGTGGCCTATGATGAAGAGGTCACAACTGTAGAGATGCTTCAGACCCATATTTCCTATGTCTTTCTCACTGACCGCTTTGTCTACAAGGTTAAAAAACCGGTGGACTTCGGCTTCCTCGACTTCACAACCCTGGAAAGGCGCAGATATTTTTGTGAGGAAGAAATTCGAGTGAACAGACCGCTCTGCGGGGACATGTATGTTGGCGCGGTCCCGATTAACAGAGACACTGCAGGGAGGATAAAGGTTGGTGGTGAAGGGGAAACCATCGAATATGCGGTGAAGATGAAGCGCATGCCCAGCGACGCTATTATGACAGCTCTTCTGGATCGAAATAGTGTTTCTGAAGAGCATGTTGACAAAATCGCGCGACTGCTTGCTGATTTTCACAGAATCGCTGCCACCGGATCGGGGGTGGATGAATGCGGCAGTCTTTCGCAGGTGCGAAAGAACTGGGTTCAGAACTTTCAGCAGACAGAGGCCCACCGCGGCACGCTCATCAACACAGGTGATTTCGATTTTGTGGAAAAAGAGGTCCTAGGGTTTATGGAAGAAAATGAAGAACTTTTCAATCAGCGGGTTTCAGAGGGCCGGGTGCGACAGTGTCATGGTGATGTTCACAGCGGTAACATCTTCATCCTGCCCTCTGGGGAGGTTTATGTCTTTGATGCCATCGAGTTTTTCAAAGGCTTTTCCTGCTCAGACGTAGCGTCGGAAATCGCCTTTCTCGCCATGGACCTTGAATTTCTGGGCCAGACAAATCTGGCTGAGCGATTCGTAGATAAATACATTGATTTCAGCGGCGACAAGGGGCTATCGGGCCTGCTCAACTTCTACAAGTGCTACAGGGCCTATGTCAGGGCCAAGGTCAATGGCTTCAGGCTCAGTGAACCAAATATTTCAGAATCAGAAAAATCGGATGTTGAAAAAACGGTTTGTGCCTATTTCAAGCTTGCCCACCGATATGCATCTAGGCTTTGATCTTTTTCACAACATCCCGAATCGCTTCTCGAATGTTCCAGCCAGTCTCGATTTCGATGTGCTCTCCCCGGACCTCTTCGAAAAGACCTTTAATCTTATAATAAACTTTAACATCCGCATCAGAGGGGCTGCGCAGGTTTCGCTTCCGGCCTTCAAGACGTTTTAACACAATGTCTTCAGGGCAGCGTGTCTCAATCAAAAAGAACCTTTTGCCGCGTTTTTTCGCAATCTCCCTCGCTCTGTTTCTCAAGCTTTCATGATAAAATGTGCCGTCGATTATTACGTTCACATCTGCTTTAATAAGGAAGTCAGCCAATAGAAAAACCGTGCCATAGACCTGCTCCTTCTCCTCGTCTGTGTACTTCGGGTTCTTTATCAAATCCTTTCTGATAATGTCTGTTCGCAGAAGCTCTGCGTCCAGTGCCTTCATAAGATGGCGGGCAACAGTGCTCTTCCCAGTAGCCGGCAGGCCGCAGATCAATATCAGCATAGAAAAAAGATGGGGCAGGAATGCTTATAAATCTTACCTGTTTTTCAGATTCTCAAGCTCTGGGATCACAAGTTCAACTGTCATGCCTAGAAGCTTTGTTGCCTTCAGCTCAATCGTGCCCTTAAGATCGTCGATTTCAATCTCTGTCTTTGGGTTTTGCATATCCACATTACGAGCTTCATCGCGCGCTTTTTTCAACGATTCAAGCCGGGCAGACAACTCCTCAATTCTCACTTTAACATCTCTCTGTGAAAGCGTGTCCTTTAAGCCCCGGACCCTCTCAAGTAGTGACCTCCTCTGTGTCTGCAGCTCCGCTATCACACCGCCTTCGAGTTGCCCAATCCTGTGAAGGGTCTTCTTTTTCTCTGTCTCAGAAAGCTTTAAATCACCCTTTGTAATCGCGGCTGTTAAGCCGGAAAGAATGTCCTGCAAAATAACATTGGACGGCTCCTCAGTTGAAAAAGCCTGCTTCGGAGAAGCCTGATATTCCCGAAGCTTTTTCAAAAAATTTTTGCCCACGCCCACTCCACCGGCCTCGAGGAACTTTTCATATTTTCTGAAAGGTCTTTTCAAAGGGCTCACAAGACTGTGGACCCGGTTGTCAAGCTCGCACAGACCTTTTTCAGCCCCTTCAAGCCCGGCCTCCAGCTCCAGTTGTTTTCTATACTCTTCTGAATCCTTTAGCTCACTTAGTTTCTGCTCTAAAGTTGCGGTCTCTTCCTCAAGCTCCCGCGCCCTTCTGCCCTGCTTTTGCGCCTCCTCAGACCTCTCTTCAATCCTTCGAATCTCCGCCTTTAAAAGAGCCGCGTCATCAGTGATTTCCCGATTCTCCTCTGATACCTTTTCAACCTTTGAAAGCTCCTCCTCCACTCTGGCTGTGGTGTCGATCATCCGGTTAAGATGGCTGCCGAGACTGAGCATCTCCTTTTGAAAGGCAAAGCTCATGTACCGGCCCTTCTTATGCTGCACGGTCTGAATTGTTTTCAAGGATTTTGCTACCCGGTCATGAAATGTGGATAACTCCTCAAAATCCTGGGGTGTCGCATCCTTTATGCCCTTCAAGCCCTCCAGCATCCCGCGCACGTAAATGGGCTTGGACGTGATAATCGGCTTATAGGTTCGGTCCTTTATGTCATCGTCAAAATCGACTTCCTTTATCCGCTCAACAATACCTTGTGCAACCGCCTTCTCCTGTAAGATTTCTTTAACAATGGACCCGGTTTTTTCTAATGCATGGGACTGGTATTTTTCAAGCCGAGAGTCAAGCAGAGCTGTGAGTTGCGGCAAGTCTAATCGAGACTGTTTGTCCTCAGCTGAACCTTCCCTCTTCGATTCCTGCCCAAAAATCCTGCTTAGAAAACCCATGAAAAGTTTTGTGCAGGGAATAGTTAAAAAAACTTTGCATCAGCCTAGAAGCACCGGGTTAACAGACCACACAAGCGTCCAGCCGCCGGGCACCTCCCACTCAAGACAAACAACGCCGCCAGTCTGAAAATCCACATCCACCGCGTCAAACTTTCCGCAGAGCAGAAGCGACGCCAGACGAGCCATAAATGGGAGATGCCCCTCTTGTCTGGGAGACTTTATAGGCCCAGTCCGAGGGGGCGTCCATGGGCAAAAGCCCTTCAGCCTCCAAAACACTGTCGGGCGGATTCACGTATTCAGCAAGCGCCTGCGCGGTTTCAAGGGCTCTCTGCTTCGGGCTGTGAAAAATCCGCTCCACCCTGACATCACCCCCTCCAGCTAAAAACTCCCCAACTCTGCGTACATCGCGTAGACCTCTTTTTGACAGCGGCCGGCGCGGATCCAGATCCACGCTCAAAGGCTCGCCGTGGCGCGCAAGGTAGAGAAACATGATTTTCAGTGATAATTTACGTCTCGGATTAAAATAAATTAGGGTAAAGGGACTCGCTTTGTTCCCTTCTCACTAACTCCCACGTTTCATTGCCAGGCTTTGCCTTTGCTCCAGGGGGACCCTCGGAGGAAGGAAATAATTGTCGAACGAGCCCCGGATGTTTTGCGCCGGGGTTGGCTTGAACTTCACCGAAAGCATCTCTGCACACTCTGACAAGGACCCATCCGGCACAATGTAGCCTCAAACTTGCTCCAATCATCACCAGTTCCGATCAGCCTTCGAATTGAGGCATCACAGAACGGAGCCTTAACAAAGACAAAGGATTTCCAAAAGAAACAAGGGGCGGCGATGGGAAAAAGATTAAATAGAGTATCGTGATGGGATAGGTGGTGGTTTATTTGAGCACTGACGTTTATGAACAGCAGGACACAGTCTTTCACAAAAAGCTGAAGCTTCAGATGAAGGACAAAGGAGATGAAGGCCGAATCGCTTTTCTCGAAGATTATCTTGACTATCTACTACGCGGTAAAAAATTGGTCCCCCCTGATTTTCCCACCTTTGCGCGGGAGATCATGGGACTCGACGAGCGTAAGGGATGGATGCACATCGTAATCTGGCACAAAGACAGCGAGCTGGTTGAGTTCGCTAGGGCCCGCGGCTACGAATACAAGATTGACCACTATGACTAGTCAGGGATTTTCAATCGGAGAAGCGCTCGTTGGAGAGGCGCCGGAGATAGCACATATCGATCTTATTGTAGGCTCGAAAAACGGACCTGCGGGACAGGCCTTCGCAACATCGCTTGCCCAGCCGCGGATGGGTCACACACCGATAATGGCTGTTATAAGACCTAATCTACCTGTGAAACCTGCAACCCTCATCGTGCCAAAGGTTACGCTTCGGGACCTGGAGGCTGCGGAGCGGATATTCGGACCAGCTCAAAGTGCGGTTGCAAAGGCTGTTGCCGACGCCGTTGACGAAGGCATAATACCAAAGGAGCAGGCAGAGGAACTTGCAGTCATCGTATCAGTCTTCATACACCCCCGCGGAAAAGACTTCCAGCGCATCTACAGGTATAATTATGCGGCTACAAAGCTCGCGTTAAAACGTGCGATGGCAGGATTCCCGGATATCAACGTGGTCCTTGAAGAAAAGCCGAAAGCCGCTCACGCTATGATAGGATTTAGAATCAACAACCTCGAAGAACCGCCCTATCTGGGAGTGGAGCTTGTGCATGACGACTGGCGCAGAATCGAGGGGATTCTCAGGGACCTGCCGCGTAGAGATGGAATCGTGATTAAAGCCGGCGCGCCGCTCATCAAAAAATACGGTATCGAAGTATGCCAGAAGATCCATGAGATGCGGCCTGAATCCGTTGTCATCGCGGACATGAAAAGCCTGGATACCGGTAATCTTGAAGCCAGAATGGCCGGCGACTCAACAGCCGACGTGGTCGCATTTTCGGCTCTAGCACCGCTTAAAACACAGGAGCGCTTCATCAAAGAATGTCGAACCATTGGTGTGCTCGCATATATGGACACGATAAATGTCGCTGACCCCCTTGAAATCATCGGCCGTCTTGAGGTTAAACCTGATATTGTGGAGCTGCGTGGAAAGCCCACGGCAGATATGATAAGCAAGGTGAAAGAGGCCTGTGGAAAGCGCGCGCTTGTAGCCCTTGCAGCTGAGATTGACACGGTTGGCGCAAAAGAGGCTGTCAAGTCAGGCGCCGCGATCATAATGGTGGGTGAGACCATTACCGAGTCTGCGGAGATCAACAGAACGGCAAGCAGCTATCTTGAGGAGCTTGGAATCTATGAAGTAGATCAGTTCAGGGTGATGACCGACTTCTAAAAAATATTATTGAGGATGTAAAAGATGAAAGGAAAAGATTTATTCAAAAACCCGCCTTATCTAGAGGTTGCCTTTGACATTCCTGACTGGAGGCGTGTGGAAGGTATCATCAGGGCGCTGCCCGATCATGAGGCGGTGATCATCGAGGCTGGGACACCTCTTGTGAAGCGCTACGGTGTGGAGGTGTGCAAAAAGATACATCAGATCCGCCCCAACGCGATTGTGCTCGCAGACCTTAAGACCATCAGCTCAGGTGCACGGGAGGCCAAAATGGCGGCCGAGGCAACGGCCGACGTCGCATCCTTCGCCGGAGTCGGGCCAATCGAGGTTCAGGAAGAATTCATCGAAACCTGCCACAATCTGGGCGTCGCGCCGCTGCTGGACACAATCAACCTCCACGACCCCCTGCCAGTGCTCAATGAACTCAGTGTGAAGCCTGATGTAGTGGAGCTGCATCGGGCGATTGATCTTGAGCTCACAGATGCCAGCCACCAATGGGGAAACATACGTGAAATCAAAGCTGCAATCGGCGGTGGGCCAGTCGCGGTTGCAGGCGGAATCCGTGTGCCAAAGGTGAAAGAAGCCATGGCCTCAGGCGCAGAAATCCTCGTAGTGGGCCGCGCAATCACGGTTGCAAAGGACATCAACAACGCTGCTAAAGCGTTTCTGCGGGAAATGGGTGTCTTGTAATAAATCATGCTATGAAAGAAGTGGTACTCTTTATTGCAACAAGTCTCGACGGATATATCGCTGATGAGGATGGGGGAGTGGATTGGCTTTTTACAGACGGTGATTATGGTTACAACGAGTTTATTGATTCTGTCGATACACTGCTAATCGGAAGGAAAACCTATGACCAGATTTTAACGTTTGGAAGCTGGCCTTACAAGGGGGAAAAATGTTACGTCTTCACAAGGTCCAAGACCACAAAATCGGATAATAATGTACTGTTTTCGAAGGAGCCGGTAAAACTTACTGATAAGTTACTTGAAGGCGGTGGAAAAAACATCTGGCTCGTTGGGGGCTCAGATATAATTTCGCTTTTATTTAATAACGCCTTGATACACCGAATTGTTCTATCAGTCCACCCCATAGTCCTGGGAAAAGGAATTCCTCTTTTTAAAAACATCAACAAAATAACCGAGCTGCAACTTGTAAAATCACATACCTATGAAAACGGGCTTGTACAACTACAATACTCTTTATTGCCGAAACAAAAATAGGAGATTATTCATGTTTCTTCTTCACCGTTCTCCCCGGCCCGCCGTGTTTGTATCGGGCCTCGTATTTGTCAGGCTTCAGCTCGGATTCTTCCAGCTCGTCCTGAACCTTTTCCGCCGGTGCGTCGGAATCTTTCTTCTTTTTCATAAACCGATTTCTAACTTAAACGTCCTCATTTAAAAGCCTAACAATCCCCGCGTGTGTTTCATCGTGTGCGCCCTCGAATTCCCCCTATCAATTTTTTTAATATATTCTAGCCGTACATCGCATCGTGGTGCTCGTTCCAAGATCGATGGTATCGCGTGCTCCAGCCGTATGAATCCAGATAGGTTAAATAGACCCAGTCAAACGTCGGCTCCGGCCGAGCCTTGAAGCCGCCGTATTTCAGGCTGTGATCATACATTTGCCGCTCCGCCTCGTTTGAAAGGACTGCATAGGCACCCGCGATTTCTTTAAACACGCCTTCCGCGGAATCTTTATCCAGAA
>QIDD01000140.1 GCA_003230355.1 Methanobacteriota archaeon | reverse complement strand
CCTGCTCAATGTGGAGCGAGACGATCTCATCGATGTGCTGGAGCTGTCGCTAAAAGGCATCCGGCTGCCGGTGCAGATCCATCTTCACACATTGAAATCCGCGGAAATCGCGCTTGAAACAACGGGCATAACCTCGATTACAGGCGAGTTTGCGGCAAGCCCACGTAATATCGAGCTCATAAAGAAAAGGGACCTCGAATCTCATGACAAGTTCCTGCGCGCCGGAGTCACCAGAACAAACATCGACTCCATTATCGCTGAATGTCATGACCGTGGTGTTGAGCCCCATCCTGAGATGCTTATCGACTCAAAGTCGGACATTAAAAATCGGGTTAAAAAGATAGACAAAATATTCGGCGAGACCATCGCGTCATGGGGTCCTGACTGCGGACTTGGAAGCTGGCCTACCCCGGAGGTCGCGGCGGAGCTTCTCAAGCGCACTACTGAAGCCGTTAAGGAAAGCTTTAAATAAAACCCCATTGGACTCATATCCCTTGTTACTTACATTTGCCAGGGTAGCCTAGGAGCGAGGCGGCAGACTGCAGATCTGCTCTACATGAGTGCGACTCTCATCCCTGGCTTATTTGAAATCCATCTTTATTGGTTTTGACTGGTAAAATCTCTAACACTGTGTGGGGGGGATGTGTGTGGGTGTAGAAAAAAAGTTTTCAAATCACAGGATATTTTTTTTGAACATGTCTGACAATGATTTGAACAAAGAATAATGTGTTTGTGGGGGAGGGGGCCTATGAGGGGTAGAAAAAAGTCTAAGTCCCCCATAGGCAGATAGGGTGTAATTGTCATCCTTTATGAAGGTTTCGATTAAACTAGCTTGACTTCTATTGAAATTTTTTTTAACAAATCTTGCCGTCCGTCGCGTCAATCAGAATAAAACGCCTTTGATCCTTCAGACTCGGCCACATAGACCTTTGTTAGCTGGGGCAGGGTTTTTTTCAGCTCTTTAAACAGATATGCCGCCAGCTCCTCAGCCGTTGTCGCCAGTGTGGGCAGAATCGTGCAGTCGTCTTTGGGGAAGGAGTAGAACTTCTCAGAAAGCTTGACCTCGATTTGACCATTTGTTTCAGTGATTGCCAGTGATTTCGACTTGCCTGGCAGAAGCACGCTGTGGTCAAGCTTGTCGCAGAGAGTTTTCACCGCGTCCTTGGCCTTTTTAAAATCGATTACCATGCGGTCTTTGTCCAGGCTTCCCATTAGCTCAATTTCGACTGTGTAGTTGTGGCCGTGCAGATGCTCGCACTTGTCATGTTCAACTATAAAGTGTGATGATGCGAAGTTGAGTTTTGGATCGTCGATAAATAGTCCGTACATAATTTTTAAAACACCCTTGTTTTTGTTAAATCATCTTCTATCTCTGCGATTTCTCTTGCATAACTCTTTGCAATCAACGCTGCCAGCGCCGAGGCGTCTTTTACACCAAGCTCGCTTAGCCCAACTGCCTCCACACCCTCTGGCACACCCTCGGCTGTGATGTTTAGGCCCAGGTGTATCTTCGCCGATGAAGCCGACGCCGTTGCCACTGAGACTGAGAGCTTGCGACCCTTAAAATACAGGTCTGAGGCATCCCTCTGAACATGTGTTTTACAGGCTTTGATAATCTCTTCGCGTGCAACTGCAACGAGTATTCGCTGCCGATGGTAAGCCAGGCGCAGACTGGGATCGTCGAAGTGTTCAACTATAAAGTGAAGCACAAGCTCAGAAGAGATCGGAACACCTGCCGTAGTTTCCCGCAGGTCTTCAAGATCGATAAGCATGTCCCTGAAAACAGTCATCCTGCCTGTGAAATAGACGATGGAATCGCCCTGCACACCCAGCACTCTATAGGCCCAGAGAGGCTCTATCTGACTGCCGTCATAGTCAAGGCTTCCAGCGTCAAAGACCGTGGTCCTAGGAATTGTTTCCATTGCCTGTCAGCTCCTCCTTAATCTCTCCGAAAAAACCGGATTTTTCTGCATAAGTGTTGTGCCTGTGTATACTTTCAAAATTCTCCTGCTGCGCAGTCACATAGGCGTTATCCGATAGATCAGGGTATTTTTCAACAAGACCTTTGACCATCATCCGAAGGACGTCCTCGACGAACCGGGGTTTTCGATGGGCGTCCACAACTACCTTCAGCTCGTCTCTGCGCTTTAAAACCTCATATAAGGGGCTGCTCATGGCGTCTTCGATTATGTCTACAATGTCGTTTGCCTCCACACGCTCCTGCTCATCGGTTTCAACGATGAGCGTGCCACGGCCCCGCTGGTTATGAGATGAAAGCGGCAGTTTCGCAACAATGTCTTTGTCAATGTTGAAGTTTTCATTTACATAGTGCTGCACAGATTCGATTGAACATGGGCAGACTGTAAGCCCTTCGGCAACGGCGCCAACGCTTCTGCGCACCTTCACATCATCTTCCTCGCGCCAGGCAACGGCTTTTGCGATAAGCTCGTATTTCTCCTGTGTCGGCATTTTCGAAACCGGCGTGACCCGTGGCAGCGAGTAATCGGCACGCATCTCAACCTCGGCACGCGTCGCCTCCTGCTTCATCAGACATGTCTTGGCGATGGCGATGCAGAGAAGCTCAATATCCTCTACCTCAGGCCCGATTGCCCGCTCGATTATCTCATTTGTAACCTCAAGGTTTCGTGACATGTGAATACCCTTCTTGTGTGAGGGGAGGTCGATAAAGACCTTGATATCGGCGAGCAGCACATTATACTTTCCGTCTTTTTTACGAATAATTGTCTTTTTAATCCCTGTTACACCCACCCGATTCAGCTTGATATAGACGGGGGGTTCGGATTCCTGCGTGTCTTTCATCGTCATAATATCCCTATCTGTTTGTGCGACTGAAAAGAGAGTGTTATATCATCTGCACTTAAATATTGCGCCGCCGCCTCAGAGAGTTTAAACAGCTTTTCACGGCCGATTTTCACTGCTGAGTCTGTTGTTGTCACAGGCTGAATCGCCAGGGGCACGCCAAGTTCCGCAAGTTTTTCTGCAACCCCTGCGATTGTTTCAACATTTGTTCCCTGGGTGATCACAATCTTTGCAAAAACCGCGGCTCCAGCGTCCGTCAAGATTCGGGCGGTCTCAAGTTCGCTTTCCAAAACCCTCTGCCACCCGCTGTAGGGAAGTGCTGTTTCATCCTTCAAGTCCACACAAGCATAGTCAACATGATCTGCGATTTTCTTCGCAGCCTTCGGGAGCGTGCCGTTTGTCTCAAGATAGATTTGGTCCACAGTCTCAAGGCAGAACGCTTCGATAAATCCGGCCTGCAACAGCGGTTCGCCGCCGGTAAGGCTCAGGCTGTGCAGATCAGGCGAGCGCAACTCCTCCACAACCTTAAGCAGGGCATCTACCTCCAGCGGGTTTTCAGCGTCTTTGAAAACACCGCGTCCAGCACTTGTTTCAATATTTGCACTTGGGCAGCCGCCCGCCTGCGCCTGGGGAGAGTCGCACCACACACAAGGCTTTCCCGCCTGGGCAAGATTGCAGCCTGCGAAGCGGATGAATATCTGCCTCCTGCCCTGACAGCTCCCGCGCACACTCCCCCCTTCACCCTGAAAGCTTGAGAAAATCTCCGAAATAAATCCCTGCATAACATTCAATTAAAAATGTTAACATAAAAAAGTTGTTCAGCCTATTAGGTGGATTTCGTGTGTGGTAGGTGGTGGTGAGGGCAGCTTTGAGTATGGGACAAAAAGCTAACCTGCCCTCAAATCTTTCTGCGCCGTCTATGGCCTTTTAAACCTTTCTATTTCGGCTTGGGTTTTGGAGGGGTTCGTCCCCATCGATAAAAACGCTGATTGAAACAGTTGCGTCAAAGGGCCCGGCTGTTACATCGCATTCAATGTTTGAGATTAAACCGCCTGTTTGTCCAAGCTCACCATTAATCTCGCATATCAGGGCGCTCAGCGCTTTACCCACTTCA
>QIDD01000139.1 GCA_003230355.1 Methanobacteriota archaeon | reverse complement strand
AGGTTGAAAAAATAGTACATGATTCAGCTTCAAAGGTGGGTGTGGAGGCTGAGGTCTTCGGACCCTCAAAACTGGCTGAAGTCCACAGGCGACTCAACGAAACAGGAGCCGGCGAATATACGGACTTGCTCAAGCTTAGGGGGTATTCAAATGTGCGTAACATCTGTCTCTTTACCGCGCACCTGCTGGGATCAGACATTGCAGTGTTAATCGATGACGACGAGGTGTTTGAAGACCCAGATTTCATGTCAAAGGCAAGGGAGTTCATAGGCAGAAAAATTGATGGAGAGCGTGCATATGGCGTGGCCGGATACTATCTTCAGCCTGACGGTGGATACAGGATTGAAAAAAAGCTCTCTGAGTGGATGACGAACTGGGGTCAGATTCCACTTATGAACGAGGCTTTTGAATCACTCATCCCAAATCCGCCGAGGCTTAAAAAAACACCCCTTGTTTTTGGCGGAAACATGATAATACACAAGCAGCTTTTCACAAAAGTTCTCTTCGACCAGAATGTACGCCGCGGAGAAGACATCGACTACCTGATAAACGCACGAATGTACGGATACACATTTTACCTGGACCGCGAGCTATCCATAAAGCACCTTGCACCGCCCAAATCCCATCCTGATTGGATGCAGCTTCGAGAGGACATCTACCGCTTCACCTATGAACGGGCAAAACTAAGGTCGCAGAGGCCTGTACCTGGGATGACCCTGCTTCAGGCTGAAGACGTTGACCCCTATCCCGGCAGGTTTCTCGGAGACGAGCTTGAAGACCGTGTTGAAGCGGCCTGCGTGCTACTCTCAGAAGAATACCGTAAAAATAGAGATCAAGCGGGGTGGAACGAGTCGATGAAAAATCTGGAGATAACCGGTGATCCAACGTTTCCTGGATTCAATCCCTTTGAAGCACTCCTCAGTCTTCAGAAGCGCTGGAAGAGTCTTATGGCGTGCACTGATTCAGATGCGTGGCGCACAGGTATTTTCAACCGGGTGGGATGACCCCTCCCATGCTGTGACATGCCCAAATATTTATGTAACTGCCGGGCTATGTAAAGCTGATGCACATGAATACCGAGGGAACTGAGAGGCTTTGGCAGGCGGTGATGAACGTCACTGCCGCCATGAAAAAAGAGGGTATTGAAACAGGGGATGTTGCTGCGCGGCTGCGGGATGCCAAGGTGCTTTTGAACCACTGCATATATGATGAGCACGCCCACGGCGAGGAGCTGCTTGCGGCTGAGCTGGCGGTTGAAGCGGTGCAGGGACAGGTTATATCTATTCTCAGAGAACTTGGCCGGGAGGGTGACTTCAGCTTTGATCTGCCTGAAAAAATACCGGGTCGATCAGACTCGGCGTCCGGGCGTCCGAAGAAAATTTCTCTCAACCAGCCCTGGGCGAGGATAAAGGTTCCAGAGGGCACGAGTCTAAGGGTAATTGAGGCTATAGAGGGGGTTGAAATCGTTGAACGAGAAGCTGGATATATCACGATTACCGGGGGTAAAGCAGAAGTTCAAAAGGCGCTGAAGGAGATATCTAAGGTCTATTTGAAATGAAGATATTCGACGCAAACACACACATCGAAAAAAATCCTCTTTCTATTCGGCTCAAAGAGCTTAACTCCTGGCATGACGAAACAGAGGACGGCTCGATAACACATTATGCAACGGTTCAAGACATTCTCTATGGGATGAAAAGACATGACATCACCCGTTCGCTTGTGATGCCAAACTCGGTTACACCTGACAAAGAGGATGCTAAGCGGGAGAGTGAAATCGTGGCTCGTGAGATATCTGGATACACGGGTCTTGTGGGCGCGGGCACGGTTCATCCCTATTCTAAAACTGCGGTTTATGATCTTGAATCTGTTGTTTTGGAAAACCGTCTTCAAGCGCTGATGCTGTCACCGGACCGGCAGGGTTTTGAACTTAACGATGAGGCGCTTTGGATGCTTCTCGAACGGGTGGAGGAGCTGAAGATACCTGTTATTCTGCACACTCTCTGGTCAAAGGATGCTGCGGATTATTTCAATATGGAGGGGCTTTTTGATCTGGGCTCAAGCTTTCACATTGATTTTATCCTCACACATATGGGCGCGGGCGCAGATATTTCAGCGCTTTCTGATCTGGCCGAGCTGAAAAACATCTACTTGGAAACATCTCACACACGGCCTAAAGACCTTCTCCACGCGATCTCTCTTTTCGGCGCGCGGCGGCTTGTCTTCGGCTCTGACTTCTCATACAATCTTTATCCGAAATATGAGCTTGAAAAAATCCTGGCGCTGGAGATCGAGAAAAAAGACCTTGAACATATTATGGGCAAGAACCTGGAAAAACTTTTGAAATAACATAGTTAAAACTTTGCTGAATGGACACTTCAATTAATCAATGTTCTCTATTCGAATTGTCCTGTGAAGCTGCTTGTGTCCTCTGATCGGATGTAGTCTAGTATCATCATGTCGGTGTACATTTCAACAGGCGCGCGGTCATCTGTGAGAACCAGCACCGCAGGGTCAAACTCGACTTTTTTCACCCTTCCCGTAGTGCGGGATGCGATACTTTCTAGCACCGGGTTTTCAGGTGAAAACTCAAATGAAAGCTCCTTGTCGCTTGCGATAATAATACTGTTCAATGTATTCGGCACATCGAGGGTGTAAACATTTTCATAGACACTGGCAAGGGTGTTTTCAAGCATAAGCTGGACCTTTGAATCACTGCCTGTTGTGGCAACGTTTATAGCAACAACTCCCTCATCCTGCAGTTTGGATCTGACTTCGGTGAAAAACTCCCTGGTTGTGAGGTGAAAGGGTATGTAGGGCTGCTTGTAGGCATCAATTATCACGATGTCATATTTTTTGTCTGTGAACTTTAGAAAGCTTCTTCCATCCATGTTGTAGGTTTTGAGATTAGCTCCTGCCATGTCGAAGTAGGTGTTTCCAGCCCTGATGATTTCAGAGTCCAGCTCCACGCCATCCACAGCGAGGTCTGGGAAGAAAAACCGGTACTCACGGGCAACTGTCCCTCCTGCAAGACCGATAATCAGAGCATCTTCTGCATCCTGTTTTAAAAGAGGGAGTATGTTGAAATAGTCCCAGACACCGCCTACAGTAACAGAATCTGGGTTGTAGATGGAGTGATAGGCATATCCCTCGTTGAGCTTGAGATAGCGCACACCCCCGCGCTCCACAACCTGGATGTAGTTATGCACAGACTCCTTCTCAAATATCACGCCTTCGCCGGGACGGGCTGAACCAACTAAAAAGGTTGTGAAAAGCAGGAGCAGGGCAACGAGCGACAGCCCTTGTTTTCCAAGCCCTATGAGGCCGAGCACTATGAGGGCTACGCCAAATATAAGAATCGTCTGCTTCGTGCCCAAAACCGGTATCAAGAGCAGCACCGGGAGAAAGGTGCCCAGAATACTGCCGACCGTTGAGACTGCGAAAACCCTGCCAGCAACCGTTCCATAGCTTCCAGTTTCAGAGGCGAAGAGCCGGATAACATAGGGTGACACCCCGCCAAGCACTGTAAGGGGTGGGGCGAAAAGCAGGATTGTTCCAATCATGGAGCCGTAGAAGACGCCGGCGCTTCCAGAGCTAACAGCGCCCTGTGAAACACTCATAACAAGAGGGGCGATAAAAGGTATGAGCACGGCGAAGCTGCCCGTTCCCAAGAGCATTCGAAACATTGGTTTTGAATCGGTCTTCCTGTCAGCTATCTTTCCGCCAAAGAAGTATCCGATTGAAAGAGAGATCATGGTTATCCCGATGATGTTGGTCCAAACAAAGAGTGATGTGCCGAAAAAGGGTGCCAGAAGCCTAGACGCGCTCATTTCAAGCGCCATAATCGACATTCCGGATACAAAGGCCGTTACCACGAGCAATCGATTGTTTTCATTTGCCACGCTTCCATTCATATCACCTATTGAAATTTAGGCTTTGAAAATCTTTTCCC
>QIDD01000138.1 GCA_003230355.1 Methanobacteriota archaeon | reverse complement strand
CAGCCTGTCAACACCTTTTCGATAGGATTCAACGGCTGAAAAAGATGTCCCCCCAAGGCCGCCAACATCCACGCCAGCGGCGCCTGCTTTTTCCAAAAGACGAGCGTCCTCCCGCGACACGCCTGCGCCAGTTTCCTTTCCAATTATGGGAACACTCAACTCTTTAAGACCTTTGATTGCCTCGACGCAGCCCCGAAAATCCCTGTCACCCTCAGGCTGAACCGCCTCCTGCAGCGGGTTCAAATGCACTGCAATGGCATTCGCCTTTATCATGTCAACAGCGGCATTCGCCTGGGCATATCCATAGCCTGCGGCAAACTGCACAGCGCCAAGGTTTCCGATGAGAAAGGCGTCTGGCGCGGCTTCCCTGGCAATTGAATAGGTATGTGCAAGCCCTGGTTTTTCAATCCCTGCGCGCTGGCTTCCAAGACCCATTGCAACACCCAGCTCCTGGGCTGCAACAGCGAGATTTTCATTTATATGTTTCGCCTTTTTTGCTCCGCCCGTCATGCCCGCGATAACAATGGGCGCGGCGAGTGTTTTTCCAAAAAACGGCACGCTCAAATCGATCTCGTCCAAATCTGTTTCAGGAAGACACCTGTGCACCGGAATTATGTCGTCAAATCCACTGGAAACCCGGCTCTCAACCTTGTCTCGAAGGCAGATTGCGATGTGGTCAAGCTTTCTATCCTCAATCATATTTAGGCCTCAAACAGTGTTCCTTTCACGGTCTTTCCTAATAAAGCATTCTTCACGCGCCCAGGGGTTAAGGCGTTTACAACGAGCGATGAGACACCGGTTTCTGACAGCTCAATAAGCTCTGAGACCTTGCCTTTCATCCCGCCTGTAACATCACCCTCAATTTCATCTGTGAACCCTATGATTGATTGAGCGTTTTCACGGTTTATCCGCTCTATCACACGCCCCTCATTGTCCAGCACTCCATCAACATTAGTTGCGAGAACAACTCCTTCGGCCCCAAGATTTCTTGCGAGATAAGCAACTATCTGATCGCCGGAGAGTATGCACACGCCAAGGCTTTTATCGACTACTACATCACCGTAGAGAACCGGGACCAAACCCAGTTTGAGAAAATCTCTGACAGAGTCCAAGTGTGCCGAAATTATCCTTTTATTTTCACATTCAAAGACTGCAGACGACTGAACCGAAACGGCGGGCAGGCCAACCTCCACGAATATCTCAACTATGCGTCTGTTCAAATCCTCCATGGCCAGCCGGGTCTTTGCAACACCCGTGATCTGCCCCTCCTCGGTTAGCCCGTTCTGCAGACCGTATTCAGATGCCACAGGATGGCCGAATGACCCGCCGCCGTGAACAATTACAACCTCGATTCCTGCTTCTTTAATCTCGCCTGCAAGCCGCTGCACAACGTCCTCCCGAACACTGAAGGGAACCGACTTATCTGTGATAACGCTCCCACCGAGCTTGAGAACAATCATAACTCTTAAATCGCCTCGATTGCTAATAAGGGTTTTGCAGCCAGCCCGACTTTCACATCAAGCTCTGGATGAATTCAAGCAGCTCTGGCGGCATTTCAAGCATGGCTGTTGTAAGCTCTTTAACGTCAAGCCCGCCCAGGCTCATGTTCTTCATCAACCCCGCAACATGGTTCAAATCATCGTCAGTCATCCGCTCAAGCGCTTCTTTCACACGAAGCGACCGCAAGAGGCCCTGGCCGATCTCCGCCTTCCACCGAGTCTCATACTCCATAAGCGCAGCCGCTGAAAAGTCGCCAGTCTCAATACATTTTAGAATGGTTTTTGCCGCAAGCCGTCCACAGTGCATGGCATTGTAAATCCCGCCGCCTGTCAAAGGATCAATCTGCCTCGCTGAATCACCTACAAGCACAATGTTATCTTTCACGCTCACATCAATCGGCCCTGCAACTGGGACTCCGCCTGCGTTCACACCTACAACACTGCCCTTTGAAAGGTTTTCATGCTCTGCGATAAAACGGTCGAGATACTCTTTTGGAGTCTGATTTCTATCCCTTGTTCCAAGCCCTACATTCGCACAGCCATCGCCCTTTGGAAAAACCCAAACATACCCGCCGGGGCACACGTTTTTTCCAAAGTAGAACTCCATTACATCAGGGTTGTCCATTTCGATTCCGGCCATTTCATACTGGAGGTTTGACGCCATCTGCGAAAGGCTTGTACGCGTGTCGATTCCAGCCCATCTGCCAACCTTGCCCTCAATTCCGTCGGCGCCTACTACAACGCTGCACCGCACTTCGAATTCATCATTAAAATGTTTCAGCTTCACGCCAACAATCCTGCCCTCCTCTTTCACAAGCCCTGTTGCATAGGTTCGCACCCTAACCTCAGCCCCGGCCTTCGCCGCCTCTACAGCAAGCTGCTTGTCAAACATTCTGCGCTCAAGGATGTAGCCGTTCGCACTATCTGCGAGAAGCTGGACACGGGTTCCGTCAGGCGAGTAAAGATAGGAACCCTTTGTTTCAGAGGCGACCGCGCGTTTCCAGGGCGCAACATTCACAAGCGCGAGGCCCGGTATCCCTGTTGCCTCGCCGCATCGAACAGGCATCCCGATTTCAGGACGCTTCTCCACAAGCAGAACACTCGCACCGCCGCGGGCAAGGTCGCGGGCTGTCATGCTGCCCGCAGGCCCGGCGCCGATTACAGCCGCATCATACTTCATAAATAGCCCTCACAGGACAGGATTTCACGCAGAGCCTGCAGTTCCACTTCCGACAGACATATTCTACACAGCCCTCGTCAATCGCCACTTCGCAGGTGTCAAGCAGCTCAATTGCCGCCTGCGGGCAAACAGCAACGCATGTGCCGCAGTAAAAACACTTTTTCTTATCAACGCTTAGCATGAATCTTTATTCCTCAAATGACATGATTATTTCTAATCCATATAGTTGGACTTTGTAAATTGAGGGCAATTGTTTTTTATATTTTGTGTTGAACGGCAATGTTTATTAGGTCATAGAACCGAGATAAAAAGTGATAGCCATGAAAGAACAGATTGAAGAGCTTATTTCAAGGATTCGGCCCAGCCTGCAGGCTGACGGCGGCGACATCGAGTTTGTGTCAGTAGAAAACAATGTGGTCAAGGTTCGGCTCAAAGGCGCCTGCGGAAGCTGCCCTATGTCGCAGATGACACTGAAAAACGGTGTTGAAGCGCTTATCAGACAGCACATCCCTGAGATAACCGGTGTTGAAGCAGTTTAGAATGCTGTGACCGTCCATGAACTGGGAGGTGGAGTTGAGCCGTATTTCAGGTTAGAGCCGCCCCTTTCGGTATCGTTTCACACCGTAGACTATGACAAAGGCTAGAGCCGCGAGAAAGGCCGCTGCAAGGTATAGGGGCCGAATACCGCCCGATCTGGGTGACACGGTCTTTTCGGGAAGGGTTGTTGTAACAGCTCCAGAGGTAGGCGGGGCTGTTGTTTTTTGAGTGAAAAGCGTTGTTGAAGTTGTCTCTTGAAGCGTTGTCTGCGTCTGAGAGCTTGTAGATGATGTAGTGGGAGGAAGTGTAACAGTGGTTGTTGTTGTGGTTGTTGTAGTTGTTGTGGTTGTGATGAATATTACCTCCGGCTCTGGACCCATGACATGAAAAGACGTAAGCGATATGCCCTCCTCTACATGGCACCCGTAGCAGTCCTGGTTGGAATCTGCGGCAAAGTGTGAGTTGTCAACTTGAGAAGGATTTGCCCAGGCCGAAACCACATCGGGGCTGCTCTGTCTATGACAGTACAAGCAGTCTGTAGTGTCAGGCAGATTCTCAGAATCCACCGTGTTTATGAATGGACCGGGGCCGGAAAACTCAGGGTTGCCCGGCATATTAAAAGCAAAGTAGCCCTCCACCGGGCTTGAGTTCGAAATGCCGTGGCATGTGCCCTCACCGGTTTCAGAATTCCATCCGAAACAGCTGGAACCGGTGTCCCCGCCCACTACAGCAGATTGGTCAGGCACCTCGGTAGGAGT
>QIDD01000137.1 GCA_003230355.1 Methanobacteriota archaeon | reverse complement strand
AGGAGCAGGCTATTTTTTCAAAGCGATTATTCGCCGGCCAAGCTCTTCAAAGGTCTCGTCTGCACAGCGCAGGATGTCCCAGCCAGAGCTGCTCGCGGTGAACACACCCTTATCAGATGCAAGGCGCGCGCGCAGGCTCCACTTGTCCTGAGCCCCACGGTCATAGGTGATAATATGGAGGTTTAGGCCGTAGACACTTATCCAGTTGAAACCTTCGATTTTTTTGGCAAAACGATCAATCTTTGAAGTTAAGCTCAAGCGCGTGATAGGGTCATCGATTCTGAGGCCTGTAACATCTACCCTCACACCTTTTTCGCCCCCAGGTTTGACAAGTATTTTCAAGATGTCCTGCTGCGTGATAACTCCGATTGGTCGCATGGAATCGTCCACTACAACGCAGAGATAGGGGCAGGCCGCCGACATCTGCTGACACACTTCGTTTATGGACTGGTCTTTTTTCACTGTGGCAACATTTGTTACAAAGGAGCCGACCTCGATTTCTGGCTTGCTGCTTTCACCGGTCACGTCACCGATATCCGTTCCCTTCTCCTCTCGCCACACCGCCCTTGAAACCTCGTCGATCAACACCCCGCCTGCAAGCCTACCCTGACCGTCTACAACGGGCGCGCAGATCTCCTCCAGCTCAGTCATAAGTGTGAGAGCGGATTCCACTGGGTCAGAGTTTGTTAGAAGCCTTGGATTTTCGGTCATCAGCTCGCCTGCGCTTACATTTTCAACGCCTTTCAAATCCGGGACTGCGGCGATGATGTCTGTTCGTGAAATTATGCCTTCTAAAACAGAGCCGTCGCGCACCACGGCAAGAGCGCGAAACCCTGTTTCAACCATCAGCGCGGCGGCTTCAAAAAGGTCGGTGTCTGCGCCTATCTTGGGTGGTGAGACCATGAGCCGTTCCATCTTTGTGCTCAGCGAGGGATGCCTTTTTTTCGATAGCAGATCAAAGCTGAAAAAACCAACAAGCCTGTCCTGCTCATCGGTTATGGGAAGCTCGTGCACACCATTTTTCTTCATCTTCCCAAGAACTTTTGAAAGCGCCTCCTCAGGCCCTGCCGTGGTCACGTCGGGATTCATTAGATTTAAAACTGTCATATCTGCCATCCATTTCACCAATCCTCTGCGTCTCTTTCGCTGATATTTCTCTTCCCCAATGATATATATGTCTCCAGCATATTTATGTTTTTTCGCAGGAGGTTAAAGTTACTTTTTAACAGGAAAATTTTTTATACTTCTAAAGAGGTATACCTGGATTTACTATGACAGAAGAAGAGACAAAACTTGACGGGCTTCGGCCTGCGGTCGAAGCCAGGAAAACAGTGTCGGCAGAGGGAACGCCTGAGGAGCCGGCCGAAGCCTTGGTCGGAGAAGGCGCCGCAAAAGGAGAAGAACCTGGGGAGGAAGAGGAGCTAAAAAGATGGGTGCTTATCGTTGATTCAACTGTAAAAGATCTCGACGAGGCCATATCAGCGTTGCGAAAAGGAACGTACCGGGTAGTAGGCGTAGAATCTGCAGCGGAATTTTTTGAAGTCACAAAGGGCGGGGATGAAAAACGAACTGAGCAGTCAAAAACGAAGGCCATCGCACCCGATGAATACTGGATGCTTGCCAAGGGAAACACGCCGGATCTTGTGATATGCGAACTTGATCTAAAGGATCTTGATGGCTGGGAGTTTATCATGCGGCTGAAATTCGACAACCGCTACTACGAATATCAAAACGTGCCGGTCATGGTTCGCACAGATGAGCCTGTAACAGTTGAGACCGTTAAAAAAGTGCAGGCTGAAAGCATAATGGACTATCTTCCTAAGAGCGTGAAAGGAGCTGACCTTCTTGCCAAGGTGGACAAATATTTTGAGATGCGTGAAAAGCTCAGCGCGAAGAAAGGCGAGATCGCAGGGTGCATAAGCCATGTTGTTGGATCTGAGTATGAAAGGATATCATTGGCTATACGCATCAGGTTGAAATACACGGCAGCCCTCAAGGCTGAGGCAGAGAAACTCAAAGAGGCAGGAGCAGCAGCGGCTGAGATCAAAAACCTGGAGGACATTGTCTATCTTGAGACGAGTAATATCATTAAATACGAGCGCAGAAGGCGTGAGATTAAAAAGCTATTAAAAAAGAAGCAGGTGAAGGATGATGACGGAGGAACAGCGAAAGCTCAGGTTGAAACCGATTGATATTTTAGATGGCATGGGAGGCGACGCCCCGGTGGTAATTGGGTTTTCCCCGCGTGGCCCGGTAAACGAGCCCTTTGAGATAAAACGGTGGGGCCAGTTTATAGTGAAGTTTGGAAGCTTCAAAAAATGCGGGTATCTCGCAACCGCTGTAAACGGTTTTTTCGCAAACGGCGGCAGACGATGTTATGTTCTGAACTTGGGCTCGCGACCAGCTGAGACAGAGGCGGTGGTCGCCCGTGTGATGGAAGGTCTTAAAACACTTGAATCTCTTGAACACATTCCTTTTATTCTGGCGCCGGGCGAGCATGAAGCTGAGGTGCATGACGCGATACTCGCCTACTGTGAGGTGAAGGGAACATTTGCTCTGCTCGACGGTCCTGAGGAGCTTATTGAAACTGTTGTTGAAACCCCTGAATCCGGCGGGGACCTGTTGGATGAACCTGTTGAAGAAGCAGCCCCGGCTGAAGAGCCGCCGCAAGGAGCGGTTGAAGAGGAGTCTGAACCCACGGAGAAATACGAGAATCTGCCCTATGTAATCGGTGATTTTGGAACTGTGGTCTATCCCTGGATTTATCTCAAAGACCGTGTGCTCGGCGATTTCTATATTCCGCCAACAGGCCATGTTGCAGGGATTCTGGCAGGCCTCTATATCAGCGGTGAGCGGCCAGGGTTCGCAACAGTTGAAGGCACAATCCTCCTCCGTTATAAGTTCACAAGCGACGAGAAAGCACAGTACTCAGAGCGCGGTCTTACACTCCTGAGCTACCCTTCAAAAAAGCCGGGTCTAGTATTTGAGTAATGGTCTAAATATGATTGTAATAGGTAAAGTGTCACAAGAAGTGAAGGTCTACTGAAGGAGCGTTTTTGAAAATGGAGTTTGGAAATATAGGTGTTTTTCTTTGCAGCTGCGGGAAAACCTTGAACCTTGATTTTAAAAAGATTGCAAAGGACATTGAAAAACTGGAAAACATAGGAGTTGTTGAACGGGTTGAGCGGCTCTGCACCGAGGAAGGTCTTGCCTATGTTGTTGACGACCTGCGCAGAAAGGATCTCGATAAAATCGTTGTCGCGGCGTGCACAAATAAAAACAACCTCTTTATTGATATTGGCGATGAATGGGGGCTGGAGCCTGCGGGTGTGGAAATCGTAAACATCCGTGAAGAATGCGCATGGGTGCATGATAACAAGTCAGATGCCACTGAGAAGGCGAAGTATCTGGTTAAATCCGCGGTTCTGCGGGATTCAAAGCTTCCAGAGCTGCTTGAAGTTCAGGTTGCGCCAAGCATCCTAATTGCAGGTGGGCAGCAGGCACTTGAGCTTGCCCAGGACTTTGCAGACTTTGAGGCGGACATTCACATATTGAACAGCGACCCCTATTTCAAACGCTCGTCTCCAGCTTCGGCGTCTTTTTCACCTGCAGCCAGGGGAAGTCCATTTCAATTTGAGGATGGAAGTGTCACCTCCGGCGCCTCGATTTTGAATGTCTTCGGTGAGCTTGGCGATTTCACAGTTGAATTTGAAAAAGGGCGGCGAATTGACATCTCCAAGTGTGTGGACTGCGAAAAATGCATTGAAATATGCCCAGAGAAGGCGATTTCCCGGCCCGACAACTCTATTTTTTCAGCCTATATTATCAGCGACAAATGCACAGGTTGCGGTGAGTGCCAGACAGTATGTCCCACAGACGCAATCCAGATAGAATCTGAGACCGATACTCTGAATGTGGGACAGATAATCACTTTTTATGACATCAAGCCGAGAGAAGGCATCTACCTCATCAAAGCCGGAGACGGCGCGCAGGCACAGGGCGCAGCAGTCAAGGCCGCTTTGAA
>QIDD01000136.1 GCA_003230355.1 Methanobacteriota archaeon | reverse complement strand
AGTCTCTTCGGGATTAGGTTTTGCAGTGATGTTCGCGCGTGGATGAGCAGCGGATTTTTACTGCCGAAGTAGGATTTGTTTTCCAGCATCTCCTTTCTCAGGTTGTCGCCCGGTATTTCGATTCCTGCCGACCCGATTTCTTCGATGTGATGTGCATCTGAACCAGCGGTTACAGCGAGGCCGTGTTTTTCTGAATAGGCCAGCGCTTTTTTATTTGATGATTCGAAGAGGCATCTTGAGTTATAGACTTCAACCGCGTCCACTGGCGGCTGGATTTTAGTTATACTTTTTAACCGGTTGAAACGGAATGTGTCAAAGGGATGGGGAACCGTAATTACCGCGTCCTGCGCCCTCATCTCATCAATCACTTCAAAGAGGCTTCGAGACTTTATCTCCTCAGTTAGAAAATAGCCGATAATCTCGCCCTGATCCGTTTTAATCTCAGCGCCGGCGATAACTATAAAACCAGATTTCTTTGCCGCCCGCAGTCCCGCAATTCCGCCTTTAACAGTTCCATGATCGACGATTGCAACCCCTGCCAGCCCTGTTTTTTGCGCATATCTGATTATGTCCATCGGCCTGCTCTGTGAGTCGCCGGAATACTTGGAATGAACGTGAAGGTCAAGCTTTATTACCACCTGTCACACCCCCACAAAAACGAGCGCGTCATTTACCTTTTTTCTTACCCTGTGTTCGCAGTTTACCCTCAAGCTCTTTAACTCGTTTTTTAAGATCAATCATCTTTATCTCACGTCCCACTGTGAGCTTCTGCCACTTTTCAAGCTCCGCAATTCTGGCCTTGAGTTCTTCCTGCACATTTTGACGCTCAGTTACGTCGCGCAGAACGATTGTAGTGCCCTTGAACGTGTTCTTAATTTTTGTAGGAAAACAGCTCGGATCATAGCATCGGTCTCCTTTGAAAATCTCAAAATCACAGGTGCAACGCGCTCCAGATTCAAGCTTTGGAAGAACCTTTTTCAAAACCTCGGATTCAAGCTCCCGGCCCTTTTTATTCGCAAGCTCAACATCACCTTTTGCGTCAACCACAACTATCCCGTCCTCAATAGATGAGACAATGCAGTCAAGAAAATCCCTGGAACTCTTCAAATCAGACCTGACCTCGTCAAGTTGGGTAACCATGTCCTCAAGCTTTTCTATAAGCCGCTCATTATACTCTTTGAGGTAAACATCTTCACCTTCAAACACTGATTTAGAGGGGGTTAAAATGCCTGCTTTCTGATCTTTAACGGTCTTATCTACAATGGCGATAAACTCCTTCGGCCCCTGAGGCTTGACAATAAAACGCGACGCCCCCAGGGAATAGGCGAAATCCTCATCCTTCTTCGAGGTATAAGTGGCTGTGTAAAATACAAATGGAATATCCTTAAGCTCTTCTTTTGACTTCACCTCTTTAAGGAGCTGATATCCATCCATCTCAGGCATAAGAATATCTGAAATCACAAGGTCTGGCACAGCCTTTTCAAGCGCGCTAAGCGCCTCCCGGCCGTTTGCAGCAGGTATAACCTCATGACCCTCTCCTTTAAGCATCTTATTCAGAAGATACAGGTCGTCTTTTCTATCATCTACAGTTAAAATCTTCATATGTTTTTTGCCCACTCTAAGAGCTATTATTGATTCTTCTAATTATATTGATATAAAAATACATCCCCCCCATTGGCGCTGTTTAATCAATCAGTTCTATGTATAATCTGATAAGCCATGCAAACATTATATACTGGACTTGTGAGATTTCTTATCAGGTGATGCTTGATGAAAGACGTAATTGCCAAGCTTGTGGACGGTGCTGATCTAACAGGAAAAGAGGCCCATAGCTCGATGAAGGCAATAATGTCTGGAGAGGCAACGCCTGCACAGATCGGGTCCTTTCTAACAGCTCTGCGAATCAAGGGCGAGACAGTTGAGGAGATAAGCGAGTTTGCCCGTGTGATGCGGGATTTTGCAAGCACGATCCACCCAGAGGTTTCTGGGACTTTGCTGGATACATGCGGGACTGGAGGAGACCTGCTCAATACCTTCAATATCTCCACGATTTCTGCCTTTGTAGTGGCAGGCGCAGGCATCTCGATTGCAAAGCATGGGAACCGCTCGGTAACGTCCAAGTGCGGGAGTGCCGATGTCTTGGAGGCGCTGGACGTGAAGATCGACCTCCTGCCGAAAGATGTGGAGCGGGTAATCGAAAAAGTGGGCATCGGATTCATGTTCGCGCCCGTCTTTCACGGGGCGATGAAGCATGCAATCGGACCCAGGCGAGAGCTTGGGATAAGAACGGTCTTCAATATTCTCGGTCCTCTTACAAACCCTGCGAATGCAGATGCCCAGGTCCTAGGCGTGTTTGAACGCGGGCTCACCGGGAAGATGGCGGGTGTGCTCACCGACCTCGGTGTAAAGCGGGCGCTTGTAGTTCACGGTCTGGACGGTCTCGACGAGTTGTCCACTGTGGGCGAGACCCAGATATCAGAACTTAAAGGCGGAAAAATTGAAACCTATGTTGTGTCGCCTGAAGACTTTGGGCTTGCCCGTGTGAAGCCTGAGGAGATAAGAGGCGGGGGTCTCGAATATAATGCAGGACTTGCGAGAAAAATTCTCAAGGGAGATGAAGGCGGGGCCAGACAGGACATTGTTGAACTCAACGCTGGGGCTGCCATATATGTGGGGGGCAGGGCAGATTCAATTAAGGAAGGCATAGATGTTGCACGGGGGTCGATTGCGAGCGGGAGCGCATATAACAAGCTTCTCGCCCTTTCCGACGTGTCCAGGGCAGGCGGCTGAATGGTCAAGGTCAAGATATGCGGGATAGCGTCCCTTTCCGATGCAGCGGTGTGCACAGAGTTGGGGGCCGATTTTATTGGTAATATTGTTGAAATACCGGGGTCACCGCGAAGCATTTCACAGGAGCGGTCAAAAGAGATTTTCAAAAGGCTTTCATCTTCTGTAAAAGGGGTTGCGGTTTTGGCAGATAAAACCGTGGATGAAGTTATCAGGGCTGCGGATTTTATCAGGCCCGCATTTGTGCAGCTTCATGGTGGCGAGAGTCTGGAGTTTGTTGAAAAGGTGGGGGATGAGGTTTGCTGCGGTGTGATTAAGGCTGTTCAGGTTAAGGGTGAAGAGTCGATATCAGCGGCGCTAGAGTTTGCCGAGGTCTGCGACGCGATTCTATTGGACACGCCGTCGAAAAAGCTGGGTGGAAGCGGCGAAAAACATGACTGGAGCATTTCGGCCCGGATTGCTCAGCAGGCGAAATCCCCTGTTTTTCTCGCAGGTGGGCTGAACCCTGAAAATGTTGCCGAAGCTGTTGCGGCAGTGGAACCGTTCTGCGTGGATGTCTCAAGCGGAGTCGAAATCCGGCCGGGACAAAAGGACCCTGAAAAGGTCAGAATGTTCATTGAAAATGCTAAGCGCTTTTCATAGCTTTCTTTTTGATCTCAAGCTTTCTTTTCCTGCTCAGCTCCTCGATTTTTTCTTCTCCGAGTAGTGCCTGGATTTTTCTAACTGTTTCAGCCTCGTGTATCCAATTGCAGTCTTTGCAGGACCACACGTTTGTGCCCTTTTTCCCAACAATATTTTTTCCTAATCTTTCGTCTTCGCAGGGGTAGAAGGGGCAGAAGCAAAAGGTGCAGTCCTGTCCCTCGAAGTGGCAGGGATAATACTCGCATTCCAAGCCTTTCTTAACGCCATGTTTAACCTGTTTTTTCAGCGCTTCGATCAGCCGCAAATTATCCTTTCTCCCGCGCACACTCACCCTGATAAACCGTGTGTCAAGCCCGTGAAAGGTGCTGCAGTCCCGGATGAACAGGCCCTCTTTCAAAAGCTCGGCCTTCACCTCCCTTGAATTCCAGTTGTATTTGAGGAGCATGAAATTGGTGTCTGAAGGATAGACTTTAACGCCGAGTTTCGAGATTTCAGAAGCTAGAAAGCTTTTTTCCTTTTCAATGAGTTTATTCGTCTTTTCAAAGTATGTTCGGTCATGAATGGACTCAATGGCCGCATCATGGGCGAAGATGTTTA
>QIDD01000135.1 GCA_003230355.1 Methanobacteriota archaeon | reverse complement strand
CTTTGGCTTTCTCAAGAATCTTCCTTACCGCTTCCTCCTCACTCATCCTAGACGCACCCTGATGTTGTTTATTCAGGATTAGAATATAAAGTCTTTCACATCCACAAAATCGGTTAAAACTTGATCATGTGTTATTCAACATCTTTTTCAAAAACTCGCCGGTGTAGCTAGCCTTGTTTTCAGCGATCTCCTCCGGCGTGCCGGCTGCAACAATCTCTCCGCCGCGGTCACCACCATCCGGCCCCAGATCAATGATGTGATCCGCCGATTTCACCACATCCAGGTTATGCTCGATAACAACCACAGTGTTACCCTTATCCACCAAGTCGTTGAGGACTTTGATAAGCTTTTTCACATCATGGAAGTGCAGGCCTGTCGTGGGCTCGTCAAGCAGATAAACCGTCTGGCCCGTCGCCTTCTTACTGAGCTCTCGTGTAAGCTTGATGCGCTGCGCCTCGCCGCCTGAAAGCGTAATCGAGCTCTGACCCAGCGTGATGTAATCCAGCCCAACCCGTGAAAGAAGCTCCAGCTTATTATGTATGCGCGGCACATTTTGAAAAAGCGCTTTCGCCTCTTCAACGCTCATAGCGAGAATATCGGCAATCGACTTCCCCTTATACTGAACCTCCAGTGTCTCGCTGTTATACCTGCTGCCCTTGCACTCCTCACACTCAATATATACATCAGGCAGAAAGTTCATCTCAATCTTTATCAGGCCGTCGCCGTGGCAGGCTTCGCATCTGCCGCCTGTTACATTAAATGAAAACCTGCCCGGCTTATAGCCCCTGACCCGCGCTTCCTGTGTCTGGGCGAATATCCGACGTATCTCGTCGAAAACCTTTGTATAAGTAGCTGGATTACTGCGCGGCGTACGTCCAATCGGGCTTTGATCAATGACAATTACTTTGTCAACAGGCGTGTCAAACTTGATCCCTCTGTGTTCGCCGGGGGTGATGCGCGAGCCATAGAGTTTTTTCATAAGCCCCTTGAAAAGTATCTCGTAGACAAGGGTGGATTTCCCGCTCCCTGAAACACCGGTGACCAGTGTGAGAACGCCTAGTGGAATGTTTGCGTCAATGTTTTTCAGGTTGTTTTCCCTGCAGCCCATGACCCTGAGGTATGAGTCGGAATGCCGCCTAACATCCGGGGTGTCTATCTTCAGCTTTTTTGCAAGATACCGTCCAGTTAGAGATGCGGTGTTTTTTTCAATCTGTTTCGGTGTGCCCTTGGCAACTATCTCGCCGCCGTGCAATCCTGCACCGGGGCCCATGTCCACAACATAGTCTGCGTATCGGATTGTGTCTTCGTCGTGCTCGACAACGACCAGTGTGTTGCCCAGGTCGCGCAGCCGGTGCAGGGTTTCAATAAGCTTGTGGTTGTCCCGCTGGTGCAGTCCGATACTTGGCTCGTCAAGTATGTATAGCACGCCCATGAGATTGGATCCTATCTGTGTTGCAAGCCGGATTCTCTGCGCCTCGCCGCCGGAAAGCGTGCCCGATGTTCGTGAAAGCGTGAGATAGCCGAGTCCTACTTTTCCGAGAAAGCTGAGCCGCTCCCGAATCTCCTTTAGAATAGGCCGGGCGATCTCCTTTTGTTTTTCAGACAGCGTTAAATCTGCGAAGAACTGGATGCACCGTTCAATCGAAAGCTCTGTTACGTCTGATATGCTGCTGCCCGCGATTCGAACAGACAGCACCTTTCGCTTCAGCCTTTTGCCGCAGCAGCTTGGGCAGGGGTAGACGCGCATGAACTTTTCAAGCTCCCGCCTCCGATAGTCGGATTCAGTCTGATTATAGAGCCGCTCGGACTGTGGGATGAGCCCTTCCCATGTGCCGTGATGTGACCAGTAGGCGTCGCCGTTTTTCATTGACATCCCGAACTTTATCCTCGCATTGGAGCCGTGCAAAATGATGTTGAGCTGCTCCTCTGTAAGATCCTGAATCGGCGTGAAGATGTCGAAGCCATAGTGCTTGGCAACCGAACCGAGATAATGGCCGCGCCAGCTGTCGATTATGTTTTTGTAAAGCGCAATCGCCCCGTCGGCAATGCCCTTTGTCTTGTCAGGGATGATGAGATCCGGGTCGAATTCTGACCCTACACCGAGTCCGCTGCACTCCTCGCAGGCGCCGAAGGGGCTGTTAAAGGAGAACATCCTGGGTTGAAGCTCTTCAAATGTGAGCCCGCACTCTGGGCAGGCCAGATTCGATGAATACATTTTCTCAGCTCCCTCAGAGTCCAGAACGATTATCAATCCTTCAGACCGGGATAGACCTGTTTCAACCGCCTCCACCAGCCTGGCCCGATCACCCCTATCAACCCTGTCGATCACAATCTCGATGTCGTGTTTCACATATCGTTCAAGGCTTACCTTTTCATCGGTGCGCTGCAACACGCCGTCAACCCGCACCCGTGTATATCCTTCTTTATTCAGGTCGGCGACCAGCTTTTCATAGGTGCCTTTTTTCTGTCGAACAATCGGAGAGAGGATCGTTACCTCGCCAGTGCCTTCAGACTCGATGTGGCCAGCTATTTTTTCCGCTGTCTGCGACTCGATTCTGATGTTGTGATCCGGGCAGAACGGCGTTCCAACCCTGGCGTAGAGCAGCCTTAGATAATCATAGATTTCAGTAGTGGTTCCAACGGTGCTGCGCGGGTTTTTGCTCGTTGTCTTCTGCTCGATTGAAATAGCGGGCGAGAGCCCTTCAATGCTGTCCACATCAGGCTTGCTCATAAGACCGAGAAACTGCCGGGCGTAGGCAGACAAGGATTCAACATAACGGCGCTGCCCCTCAGCATACAATGTGTCAAAGGCAAGCGTGGACTTCCCAGAGCCGGAAAGTCCGGTTATAACGATGAATTTGTCCCGTGGGAGACTCACGTCAACATCCTTCAGATTATGCTCTCGTGCACCGCGTATCACAATGTCTTTCATCAGCTATTTGTAGAGCATTCACAAATGAAATATTTAATCAAAAAAGCCTTGTTTTAAAGTGGAAATCTGACTGCTGCGAAAAATAATATAAAAAATAAAAAAGAGGGCGCGTCTCAAGTTTATTTCACCTATCGATTGCATATATCCCAAAGTTAATTTTATTAAACTCCTCTCAGGATAAGATCACCAAGATTTTGGAAGGAGTATTATTTGTTTCATTTGCTTATGGTAAGCTTCTAAGTTAGATGTATTAAGACAAGTTTTTTTTCTAAATTCGTGTCCGCTAGTTTATTGAGGTGAAAATGTGTATGTTGGTACAGTGAAGCTCTATAGTAATTCTTGGAAGTTTGGGTTCATTGTCAAGGAAGATGGAGGGCAGGTTTTCTTCAAACATTCTGGTTTAACGTTCGGAAGTGTCTGTAAAGATGATGCAGTGGAATTTGAAATTGATGATTGCGTCCAAGGTTCAAGAGCTATTAATATTCGAAAAATTTAAGGTAAGTAACAATATCCTTTCTAGTTTACAATCTTCTCAGAATAAGATCACTGCAAGCCGTTCTTATGTAAGAAAGTTTTGCGCATCCAAAGAACCCGCATTCGACCAATTATCGAATGCTCCAACTAATTTTTCATAGCTTTTAATGAGATAAAGAACATCTCGTTCTATTGGAATGGTTAGGAAAGGTTATTTTAAAAATAAAAGTTAATTTATGCTTATTTTATGATATAATAAAACATTTTCAGCCGAAACACTAAAATATGGACAAAATATAATTTCGAAAGATATGAAATTGTGGAAGTTTGAGTTCAAGCGCAGGGAGAACACGGTATGGGACTTTGTTGTTCCGTTGAGTTTGGTATTACTGCAACTTCTAGTGTTTAATTATTCAATAGCTAATGCCACATATCACACCTGGTACCATGATATTGAGTTAAATAAATTTGATAATGTAGAACAAATTAATCTAGTAAGCAATGGTCTATTTTTAACGGAAACTATTTTTTTAATTCTATTACTCTTATCAATATTATTCATTAGCAGGAAGACAAGAACTCTTATTCCGTTGAAGATTGCAATTATTACCCTTGTTGTTATGGCAACTTTAGAAATATTCCCTTTCAGCCTCCCAGACCATCCTATTAAAATAATCGTCTAGGAATCAATCTAGTTCGTAAT
>QIDD01000134.1 GCA_003230355.1 Methanobacteriota archaeon | reverse complement strand
GTCTCCTATAAACAATTGTTAAATAGTCAGAGCACAACCATTTTTGCAACAAATAAAAAATCATTAATAATCCAGCTTCTTCTATCGAAGAGATTTACCAATCTATAGAATCAATGAGGCTTTTTAGAGATGTTCTTGACTTACAGGGTCTTTTAGATTGGATGCACAGAAGAGGCCTAATAATCTCAAACAATAATAGATATACCTGGGTTGGTTTTTAACTCAAGATTCTGTCATATTGAAATTTACTTCCATGAGAACTGGGGGCTAACTTTTACAAAACTCAAACACTTGAGATTGAAGAGGTCAGCGAGCGCTTTGACGAGTTCTTCAGAAAATATTATCAAGAGGAGCTGCTGCGCATTGCCCGCATCTATCCTGATGAGAAGCGCCTCATTGTGAACTTCAAAGACCTTGAGATATTTGACTTTGCCCTGTCCGAGCATCTCCTCAGTAGTCCTGATGAAACGATTTCCGCGTCTGAACGTGTTATCCGCGGGCTTGATCTTCCATTTGAAGGCGGCACACCTGAAATTCACGTGGCATTCATCAACCTGCCAGTGGACTCACAGCTGCTTGTACGCGATATTCGAAGCGACCATGTAGGCTCGCTCATCGCAGTATCCGGTGTTGTGCGAAAGACCGCAGACATCCGCCCGAAGCTTGTGGTTGGAAATTATGAGTGTCAGCGCTGCGGCCACACTATGAAGATTCCTCAGCATGATATTCGAATAAAAGAACCCTATCTATGTGAGGCATGCGAGACACGTGGGCCTTTTAAGCTTTTGTCCACAGATTCCCGGCTCTCCAATTTTCAGAAGATACTTATCCAGGAGCGCCTTGAAGACGTCCGCGGCAGGGAGCATCCCAAGCAGCTAACCATATTTCTTGAGGACGATCTTACAGGGCTTGTGATGCCTGGTGATAAGCTGGAGCTTGTGGGAGTTCTACGCACAAGCCAGGATTTTAAGACTAAAAGCCGTGTTTTCAACATCCATTTGGAGGGGATTTTCGTCAGGCCTGTGGAGGTGGAGTTTGAGGAGATTAATATCACGAAAGAGGATGAGGAGAAGATTCTTAAGCTTGCCAAGGACCCGAAGATCTATGATTTGATTCGTGATTCGATTGCACCCCATATCTATGGGTTTCATGATGTTAAGACTGCTGTAATGTATCAGCTTTTTTCAGCTCCTCGCATTGAGATGCTGGACGGCGGGAAGATCAGAGGTGATTCCCACATTTTGATTCTTGGCGAGCCCGCAACAGGCAAGTCTGAGATTCTGCAGTATGTTGCAAATGAGCTTGCGCCAAAGGGTGTTTTCACCTCCGGTAAAGGCGCTACAGGCGCCGGTCTAACGGCTACAGCGGTTAAAGATGATTTCGGCGATGGAGGCTGGAGCCTTGAAGCAGGCGCGCTTGTACTTGCCGACAGGGGTATCGCCTGTATCGACGAGTTTGACAAGATGACAAATGAAGATCGCTCGGCCATGCATGAGGCGATGGAGCAGCAGACGGTGAGCATCGCGAAAGCAGGTATGCTTGCACAGTTCTCAGCGCGCACAGCGATTCTAGCCGCGGCAAACCCGAAGTACGGCCGCTTTGACCAGTACCGCTCGATTTCAGAGCAGATAAACCTCCCTCCAACCATCATCTCCCGCTTCGACCTGCTCTTCACGGTTCGAGACGTTATCGATGACACAAAGATGATTGCAAAACACATCCTCGACTCTGTTCTAACGCCGAGCAAGGTCTCGCCACCGATCTCACCTAAGTTTCTCAGGCTAATGGTGGCCTATGCCAGGCAGAACTGCTTCCCAGTCTTAACTGTGGAGGCGCGTAACGAGCTTGAAACTTATTACGTGGCCCGGCGTGAGGCTTCGAGGGACGCAGCCATTCCGCTTACAGCACGGCAGCTCTGGGCGGTAATACGGCTTTCACGGGCATCGGCGCGCGTGCGGCTCAGCGATGAAGCAACTGTTGAAGACGCGAGAAACGCAATCCGCCTGCTCGACGCATCACTTCAAGACGTGGGAATCGACATTGAATCAGGCGCCGTGGACATTGACTTGATAATGACGGGTGTTACAAAGACCCAGCGCGACAAGATACAGATTGTGCTTGGATTCATCCGGGAGCTGGAAAAAGAATATAAGACAGCAAAGAAAAGAGAGATCATCAAAATGGCTGAGGAAAAGGGCATTGACAAGAGGGATGTGGACAGGCTCCTTGAAGTTCTCAAAACGAACGGCGAGATATATGAGCCCATGTTCGACCAATTCAAGATTGCGTAGGTGACAAGAGATATATGGATGATAGAACGGCTTTTAAACTTTTTATTCGCGACGTTGTGGAGCGGACGCTGGAGAAATCTGAGGAGGGCAAGTCATACATTGAATACGATGACAAACAGATTTTTTCGGTGCGCCTAATGGGTGTTGTAGTCTCGAAATACGAGTCTGAGCGTTTCACAATCCTTACTGTTGACGATTCAACTGAAACAGTTTCGGTGCGCATCTTCGGAGATGACCGGGACCGGTTTGAAGACGTTGCAGTTGGTGATACGGTGGATGTTTTCGGAACGCTGCGCGAGTATGAAGAGGAAACCTATGTTGCACCATGGCTGATACGGCCTATCAATGATCCGAACTGGGAGGTTGTGCGTAGTCTTGAGCTGCTTCTAAGGGCGAAGAAAACAGGTGTTGCAGCGCCGTTGGAAGAAGTTTTAGACACAGAAGAGGAGCAGGTGCCTGCTGATCTGAAACCTGCGATACTTGAGCTTTTAAGCAGGCTTGACGAGGGCGACGGCGCAGACTACAACGCAGTTTTAAAGGAGTCAGGTCTCAGCGACAACGAGCTTGATCAGACGCTTAACACACTGCTTTCAGAAAGCGAAATCTACGAGCCGAAGATCGGGAAGTTCAAAAAGGTCTGATTTAGGAAAAACAAGCATTTTCTAACGCTAAGATACATGGGAAACAGTTATATAGGCACTCTTTCATTTGAAGCTAGAAAATAAATAATAAGTCGCTTAACGTTTAAGAGAAGGCACTTGCTCGCAGTAAAACCTGATGGTTTGATCATTTCGCTTTTTCTTCATGAGTAAAGTGCAGAACAATAAAACAGAATTAAAAAGAGGTAAATAATATATGAATCATTTTGAAAATCTTGGCCTAGGCCCACATATGCTTACGGCTGTAAAACGACTTGGGTTCACAGAACCCACAGAAATCCAGAAACTCTCGATCCCCCTGATCCTTGAAGGCAAGGATGTAGTCGGCGAGTCTGCAACAGGATCTGGAAAAACGCTTGCATTTGGAAGCGGGATAATTGAGCACTTGGTCCCAGGTAGGGGTGTTCAGGCACTGGTTCTCACGCCAACACGGGAGCTTGCAGAGCAGGTTAAGGAAGCACTGCGCAAGCTTTCTGTTGGAAGCGGTCTTAAAATCACGGCTGTCTATGGCGGCGTCTCTATATCTCCGCAGATTAGGGATGTGTCACGGGCGGACGTTGTGATTGCAACTCCTGGCAGGCTGCTTGACCACATGGAACGGGGCACAATCAACATGAAAAATATTTCAATTCTAGTTCTTGACGAAGCGGATCGAATGCTTGACATGGGTTTTATCGACGACGTTGAAAGGATTATCAAGAAATGCCCCTGGGAACGTCAAACCATGTTTTTCTCTGCAACAATCTCGCATGACATTAAATATCTGGCTGAGAAGCACATGACCCATCCGGTGACTGTGAACGCAACTAAGATGGTTGATCCCAGCAAGCTCAGGCAGGTCTTCTATGAGGTTTCGAAACACAATAAGCTATCGCTGCTTGTGCATCTTCTGCGCAGTGAAGACACAGACCTGGCCATGGTATTTTGCAACACACGGCGTAACACTGACTTTGTTGTGAAGAATCTGAAGGCGAACAAGATTAAGGCGATTGCAATCCACGGCGGCCTCACTCAGAACAAGCGCACAAAAAACATAACGCGTTTCAACGAGGGTAAGTCAGGGGTCTTGGTGTGCACAGATGTTGCCTCCCGCGGACTGCACATTGACAGTGTTTCGCACATTTATAACTACGAGATACCTGGTGACGCAAAAGATTATGTGCATCGTATCGGGCGAACTGCGCGTGCAGGTGAAGAGGGTAAGGCAGTCAGCTTTGTCTGCAATTACGACTTCAAAGATTTCCGCCGAATCCAGCAGGAATACAGGGAGTTCAACATTCGAAAACAGAAGACTCCCTATCTCGAAAAAATCGTGATTGTAAAACCTGACGCCCGTAGACGACCACAGCGGAGAAACAACCGCCCACCCAGAGGCGGATGGAGATAAAAGTTAACCTCCTACTTTCTGGTAGGCCTGCTCCATAAATGGTTTAGCCCTCTCCAGATCAGCCAAGCTTCTAAGTGTTATTTCTAAGTC
>QIDD01000133.1 GCA_003230355.1 Methanobacteriota archaeon | reverse complement strand
CGATAAATTCATATCCATAGATGTCGATTCCCTTTCTTACAATCGCTCTGATAACCGCGTTCAACCCTGGGCAGTCGCCGCCGCCAGTCAAAACTCCGACACGTTTTTTCATCTATTCTACTCCCACAATTTCAGCCACGATAAATTTTAATCGCCTCGCTGACACTGTCATTATCGAGTGTGATTGCTGAGATTGCATTGCACATCCGCACTGCCTCGGCGAGGGGTTTTTGATGGATGTTTCGGCCTGTAGCGTTTCCAGAGGCGCCGCCAATGTGTATCTGGTTGTGGAGCCGTTCAAAAAAGACCTTGGGGTCGTCGGCTGAACCGCCTGCGCAGACCAAACGTGTTTTCCCGGCAGCCATAGTCGCCTCTTTGAGCAGCGCGGGATTGGCAGCTCCATCCTTTTTCGGAGGGTTTACCTTTGTAAAATCCGCGCCCAAGCAGGCTGCGACACCTGCTGCGCCTGCGATGAGATGAACATCTTTTTCATCTGAAACCGCCTGACCACGGGGATATATCCAGAGCACTGAGACAAGCCCTTCCTGATGGGCTTCAAAGACTGCTCTCGCAGCCTCGGCAAGCATGATATCCTCAAACTCTGAGCCCAGATAAATTGTGTAGCCGATTCCAAGGATATTAAGTCCTGATGACTCTCGAAAGTCTGCTACATCGGCAACGGTTGCAAGGGTTGGGCTGAGGGGGTCTTTCTGCGCGGTTTTTACAAGGTTTGTCTTCGAGTTCAGCTTCACAAGATAGGGCAGGGCAGGATAGCTTGCGGCAAACTTTGAGATCAAGCCGAGCTGTGTTGCGAAGCATCCGATGCGCGACTGGCTCGCAATCCTGAACATGTGCTCCGGCTCGTTATCATCACTGGCGATGCCTTCGCCGTAGAAGTCTTTGTTCAAATGCTCGATCTTCTGGTCCCCTGCGAAGAGCATAAGCCGCCCGGTGTTGTGGGTTATCTTCAAGAAATTCTCAATGTAACGGTCGCGGTTCTCGGCAAACACTGCCCCTGGAATCTCAACGTCTGATTCTGTAAGCCTTAGTTTTTCATCTGTCATATTTTCGCACCCCAAGATAGTATGAGTCCAATTTAGAAAGTGGCGGTATATAATGTTTTTTTCTTCAAAACCGAAACCTCAGCATCGGATGCGTTGTGTTTTTCAGGCCCGGCCCTTCGATTTTTCAAAAACATCAGCAACAATCTTTTTCAGCTCCTTAAGCCGCGCCGGGGTCTTGGCCTCGATTGCAGCCCGAATCTTTGGCGACGTGTTCGACGGGCGCAGAAGGATCCAGCCATCAGAATAATTCACCTTCACACCGTCTGTCAGATCAAGCTCAACACCCATCCCACTGAACTCGCTCACAATCTCATCCATAACCTGGAATTTGATCTCGTCCGGGCAGGCGAAGTTTATCTCCTCATAGGGATAGCTTGGCATAGCGTCCACGATTTCTGAGAGACGCTCATCTTTTTCAGAGAGTATGCGCGCAATTTGAAGTGTTGCAAGAATCGGGTCGTCAAAGACATAGAACTCAGGCATAAAGATGTGGGCGCTCGTCTCGATTGCAAGAATGGCATCGTGCTCTTTAACCGCCTCGGCAATAAATACATCACCCACCCGAACGCGCGTCACAGTTCCTCCGAGCTTTTCAATCTCCTCCTCAACGATCATGGAACAGGAGACATTGGCAACAACCACCCCAGGCCCCTTTCGCTCGATAAGGTCTCTTGCCAGTATGATTCCGATCTTCTCTGTTTGCACTGTGCGGCCTTTATCATCAACTGACATAGCCCTGTCGGAATCTCCGTCGTAGCCCACACCGAACTCAGCCCCGATTTCAACAACCCTTTTCTTCAGCGCGCCAAGGGTCTTGTCATTCGGCTCGGAGGGCCGGTTTGGAAACCTGCCATCAGGCTCGCCGTTTATGGTTGAAACCTCTGCGCCAGCCTCGCCCAGGATCAAAGGCGCGGCGTAGTAGGCGGCTCCGTTACCAATGTCAAGCAGAGTCTTAACCGGCCTTTTCATCGTTATTCGTTCAAGCAGAAAATCCTTGTATTCAGAGACAGCCTCTTTTTCATCGATTCGTGAGAAGCCGCCGATATCCTCCCAGCCCACAAGCCTATGCCCGCCCTCAAGAGCAGTCTTCCAGACAACCTCGTTTTCGACGGTGTAGCCGGTTCCGTCAGACCGCCTGAGCCTTACACCGTTGTACTCCGGCGGATTATGTGAAGCCGTGATATAAGATCCGGCGTCGAAATCGCCTTGCATGGTCATGAAATTCGCCACAGGAATAGGCACAAGCCCAGTGCTAACAACATCCACCCCTGCTGACGCAAGGCCTGAAACAAAGGCAGCCTCAAACATCTCGCTCGATGTGCGCACGTCCCTGCCAATCAACACCCGTCCTTTGCCCTCTAGATAGGTCCCGAAGGCCATCCCAATACTTGCAACAGCATCAGAAGTAAGCTCCTTATTTACAATTCCCCGTACATCATAGGCCCTGAAAATATGTTCGTCCATCCAAATAACCTCGCTATGCACCAAATTTCTCAGACCGGTTCATAAGGTCAACTAGAATGTTCATTATATCCTGCCCCCGGATCCGGCTGAGACCCCCCTTTGCAGCCGCGCGCTCTGAAAACACCGCGGTATCATCGGTTCGAACCTCAGGGCCTGCGATAAGAATCGGCACAGGATCGCCTGTGTGGTCCCGCCGTGAAATAGAGGATGTGTGATCTGATAGAACAGCGAGATAATTCTCTGTCGTAAAATCCAGAAGTCCGGCGGCGGCCCTGTCAATCTCCTCGATTACGGCGGTCTTCTTCTCTGCGTCACCATCATGTGTTGCGTCATCGGCAGCCTTGATATTGAGAAGCACAAAGTCATATTCAGAAGTGGCATCAAGGGCCATCTTCACAAGCCCGGAGATACTAGCCTCGGCATCGGCGCCAAGGACATCAAGCCCGCAGAACCTGCTTACACCACGCACAAGCGCCATGGTTGCGATGCAACCCGCGCTTAAACCGTATTTCTCACTGAAGGAGGCGAGGCTTGGCGCAACACCGACACCGCGCAAAAGCAGCGTGTTTGCAGGCCGCATGCCCTCTTGTATGCGCTTCACATTCACAGGATGCCCTGCTAAAACCCTCCTGCACTCAAGGATAAAACGATTCAACACATCGGCTGTCCGCCTGGCCTCCAGTGAATCATCAAGCGGCTTAACCGTGTGGGGTTTTACACCCTCCTCATGAGGATCTGACTCCGATACATTGTGGCTGAGACCCTCACCGCTCAAGACAAGGGCGCTCCTGTGACCGGTGGACGCCTTAAACCGGATGTCAATGCCAGGAAGCTCAATCCCGTTGACCGCCTCTGCAAGCTCCTCCGTGCCCTCACTTATCCTGCCCGCCCGCCTGTCAACAACCAGACCCTTTTCGTCAACCGTTGCGAAGTTACATCTAAAGGCGATCTCACCAGCCGTGACCTCAAGCCCTACGCCGGCAGCCTCAAAGGGACCCCTGCCAGTATAAGAAGTCACAGGATCATAGCCAAGTATCGCCAGATGCGCCGTGTCAGAGCCGGGCCGAATCCCCGGAGCAATGGTATCCACAATCCCGCAGATGCCTGCCTTCGCAAGGGCGTCCAAATTCTTGGTACTTGCAGCTTCAAGCGGCGTCCTAGCTTTGAGCGTCTTAACCGGCCGGTCCGCCATGCCGTCACAGATAAGAAGAAGACACTTCATAAAGCCTATTTTGCGGCTTGGCTTAAAATATTTATTGCGTAAATAAAGCAGTCTCAGCCAAAGCTGGGACACCTAAATATTAATAAAAAATGTTGGAAAACGAAATAGATCGGCTTTACTTGGAAAGGACCTCGGTCTTACGGACCTCAAGCCTCTTCAAAGGATAGATCTTACCAGACTCCCGATACATTGCGGAAGGAATCCTGCCCACCACGACATCGTGGATGAACTTGTCAAAATCCATGTCTTTTGCGTAGCGCGCTGCTACATCATGCATGATCTTTCGAATAGTCTTTTCCTGAAGCGTCCTCTACCCAAGGCTAGAGCAATCGCTTTGATGCGGACCTTGACACCGTCCTTTGTCACAACATCGCTTACACCCTCGATACGAGTGGTCTTTCTGCGAATCAGGCTTCTCATATACTCCCGTGTGATACTGTGACCAACAAAACGGGTGGTCGCCTTTTTATCCTGCACATCGATAACCTGGAATCTAAGATTCACATGCTGCTTAGAGTAATCGCCGATAATCTTACTTAGCTGAACATCAATGGTCCTGCCCATAATGTTTGCAGGATCACTGCTGAAGGTCTCACCAATCTGCTGCTCTCCAAACATAGGGGGAGCCA
>QIDD01000132.1 GCA_003230355.1 Methanobacteriota archaeon | reverse complement strand
GTACCCCAATCGAACGCTGTGTTCGATTAAAAACACATCCAACATTTATTGGAGCAATTAGCTTGCTAAATGTGGGTTCTTTTTACACCTCTAAAAGCTATGCTTTTAAATTTCGTGAAGCGAAGTGATTTTTCTTACACAAGAAAAAGCTGGATGGACTCGCCGGGATTTGAACCCGGGGCTTCTCCCATGCCAAGGGAGTACTCTTCCAGTCTGAGCTACGAGCCCCTGTGTTTTTTTGTTGGGGTTTTGGTTTTTCTTTCTTATCGGGGGGTGGGCTGTGGGTGGTTATAAAGGTTGTGGACGGATTGTTTGAGTGATTTTTTGTATTATTTTGCTGTTGGTTTTTTAAACTGCTCCCTCGCTGTTTTGGGTTTTTTTATTTGTTGTCTGATAGTTCTGTTTTTATGTGGTTCAGTATGTTTGGGCCGAGCAGCATTATGATTGTGCCCTCTATTACTGTGTAGTCTACCGTATAGGTGATTGCTACGCCCACGATTTTATTGGTTGCATAGTCTTCGTCTGTTTGTTGTTCAAGAAATCTTGGGAGTTTGAATGCTTCGAAGATGTCGGTTTCCGGAGGTTTTGGTGTTAGGTTTGTGCCTATATATGTGTTTATTGAATTTATGTATGCGCTGCTGCTGATTTTAATGAGTTCTATGAGGGTTTCTTTTTCAACGGTTCCTGGGAATTCTCGGAGCGCCTGTTTTTCCTCCGGTTCCGGGAGGTTTGAGGTGCTGATCTTTTGTCCCAGCGTGATTTCAACGAGTTTGATTGCGTCTTCTCGTGTAAGAAATGTTATGACGCTCCCATTTATTTCGCCAGAAACACCCGTGTATCCGGTGAATATTTTTGTGTCCATTGCACGTATGTTGTTTGTTGCTTCTGTGAAGTTTAGGATCTGGGACTGGGGGACGGATATGCTGATTTCTTCTCCTGTGAGCTGGCATATAACAGTGGAAAGGCTTGCCGTTGCGATATTTGATATTTCTTTGAGGGCGTCAATTACAATAGATTCGATATCGTCTTCCATGCTACTATTCTTTGTCCGCTAGTTTTTTGCTCAGGTAGTCGAGGATTGTAGGGCCTACAAGCATGAGCATCTCACCAGACGTCTCGGTTTTTTCAACAAAGTATTTTATTGATACCAAAACGATGTCGCGGCCCTCGTAATTCTCCATTGACCCTTCTCTGGTTTTCACAAAGTTGAGGAGGTTGAAGGCACTAAAGGAGCTGATAACTGGCGATGTGGGTGCGAAGTATACTCCGAGAAACTGTGTGATCGCGCCGAGAAAGGCACCGCCCGTAATTGTTATAAGCTCGCGAAGCGCGTCTCTTTCAAGCTCAGACGGGAATAATAGCGGGCTTATCTCTGCGTCAAGGGTGAGTGTTGTCAGCTTGATTGCGTCTTTTTTAGGGAGGAGAAAGACCATGCTTCCAGTTACGTCTCCAAAGACATTCATATATCCTACTATGATTGTTGCACCCTTCCCGCCAACGATGCCTGCCGCATCTTTCACATTCAAAATACTTGAATCAGGAACAGAGATAGACATCTCCTTTCCCGTGAGCTGGCTTACAACCTCTGATAGATGGCCTGCGGCGATATTTGACACTTCTTTAAGCGCGTCGATTACAAGGCTGTCAATCTGCTTCACGATACCAACTCTTCTGTTTTTTTGAATATGTGGTGTTTCCCGCTCACTCTTTGGAATCCATAACTCTGGTGGCTTAAAAAGGATTCAGCTTTTCCCATGATCAGGTACCCGCCAATTGCAAGGGATTTGTTGAACAACCGATATAAATCTTTCTTAGCCTCTTTGTTGAAATAGATGATTGTGTTTCGGCAGAAGAGCGCGTCCATCTTTGTGAAAGGTTTGTCTGAGAAGATGTCGTGGCGGACGAATGTAACAAGATCCCTAAGTTCTGGTTTTATCTTGTATGCTTCGCCTGCATCTTTTGAGAGGTATCGGCGTAGGAATTTTTCAGATATTCCAGAGATGTCTTTGTACACCCCATTCTTTGCGGTGTTCAGCGCGTCTTTATCAATATCTGTTGCGTAGATTGCGACTCTCCCTTTTACAGAATAACAGCCAAACGCGTCTGCAAATGTCATTGCAATAGAGTAGGGTTCCTGTCCAGACGAGCACCCCATACTCCACACCTTAATCTTCTCATTCTTTATAGGGGGTTTTCGCCTGATAAGATATGGCGCCGCAGTTTTTCTAAACTCCTCGTAGACTTCAGGGTTCCTGAAAAACTCGGTTACATTCACTGTGAGAAATGTTTTAAGCTTTTCTTTTTCTTGGTCGTTTTCCTTGAGATATTTGAGATATTCAATGTAGCGTTCTTTTCTTGTTGAACGCATGCGCGCGTCGATTCTGCGCTTAAAGTGCTTAATCTCATAGTGGCCTGCGTTAAAGCCTAGAATCGTGCATATATTTTCCATTAGCTCTTTAAGGTCTGAGTCTATCTTTTCAGTCTTCATATTGTTATTACACCATTTACGCTTCTAATTACGATTTTTCCGTTTTCAGGAGTGAATTTCACGTTTCGGCCGTAGTCTTTTCCGCAGTCTTCGCCAACGATTTTAAGGCCCAGTTTTGCAAGCTCCTCTCTTGCAGCGGTTACGTTGTCGGCGCCGATATTAAATCCAGTTGCCGATTTAAACATCTTTGACCCACCACAGACCTTGGCAACGATTCTACCCTTTCTACCGACCTCTTCCAGCATCTCCTTATGAAGAGCAGGAACAGCGATGTGCGCGTATTTGCCTGGCCGATTGCGTTTTTCAGCTCTTCCATCTGGCAGCATGATATGCACAAGGCCGCCGGTTTTTGTCCGCTCATGATAGAGTGCAACAGCCACGCAGGAGCCGAGGCCGAGAATTGTGAGAACCTCCGGCGCACGGCATATCTTCATCTCTGCGATGCCAACATTTTTTTTCTTCATAACATAACATCCATCGCTTTGAGGAGTTTGTCAAGGGAGGGGGCTTCTAAGAAGAGCATCTGATGGCAGTTGAATTTTTCCGCGCTCACAAAGATTTCTGTTTTGCTGAATAACACCGCCTCTGAATGTTGGCTGATGTCGAGCAGCACCTGCTGCAGAAGCGCGCCCAATATATCACGGACTGTTTCAGAGGGTGTTTTTTCGATTTTCATCCCGAAGAAATCTGAAATAGCTGAGAGGCTGTTTGCACTAAGCACGTCAGAAACCCCGGTAACGGTTGCTGCTGAAAAACCCTTTTGTTTCTGCGCCGGTTTACCTGAGATCATCTCCTCAAGTCGAAGGGCGTCTTCCTGTGAAAAGATTGTGAGAAGCCTGCCCCGGAGATCGCCTTTGATCTCTGTGTACACGCCGATTGTTATCTCATCAAGAACATCTATCTTTTCCGGCACTTCCTCGAGCGGGCAGAGGTCAACCTCAGGTATGCGGATGTCGATTTCACGCTTCAGCTTCGATGCGAGAGCAGTTGATGCGTGGCCGGAGCCTATCGACATCACCTCTCTGATTGCGTCTCTTTGAAAGTCACTTAAACTCAAAACAAATTTCACCTCATTTTTAGATTTGACAGATCAAGCACAAGCGCCACCTGCCCGTCTCCAAGTATGGTCGCGCCTGAAACGCCGGGGACGTCGCCTAAACCTTCTCCTAAACTTTTTATCACTATTTCATCCTGTCTGATTATCTTTTCCACAGCTATTCCAAGCTGTTTTTTTGGCGCGTCATAGACGATAAACTTGGTGTAGTTTCTGCTTTTTCCCCCTGGTGTTCGCAGCATTTGATCAAGCTTTAGAACCGGCAAGGGGGTGCCGCGGTGCAGCACTGCTTCACGGCCCTTGACCCTTTTAATCTTCAAATCCTTTAGCGACAGGACCTCGGCAACATCTTTTGTGGGAATAGCATATATCACATCTGAGGATTTCACAAGCAGCGCCTTTAAGATCGCAAGTGACAGCGGAAGTCTGAGGGTAAATTCTGTTCCCACGCCAAGTTTTGAAGACACCTGAACTGAGCCTCCCAGCTTTGACACCGCATTTTTTACAACATCCATCCCCACACCGCGTCCAGAGACGTCGGTTACCTCGGCCGCACCAGAAAACCCAGGTCTAAAGATGAGATCAATTAATTCTTCGCGATCAGCCTCCTCAGCCTCATCAGA
>QIDD01000131.1 GCA_003230355.1 Methanobacteriota archaeon | reverse complement strand
GCTGTAATGGTGATTTTTGACAGCCGAAAAAATCAAAGAAGGTGTTTTCGCTTGTTCTCCGCTGTTCTACACATTCTATAGACTTTCCAGTAGTATTTGCTGTATGTCTAATCCCATCGTCTTCAAAGAGAAGAAAAGGATCTGCTTAAACCCCATATATATCAGGATGAATATAGATAGTATGAGAAGTTTCTGGCCCCAGGGCGGCAGGCTTGCAACAAATGAAAATCGGCTGATGAGAAAAGCATCAATCTTTCGATACATCGTTCCCCTTAGAAATATGAGAAGAATAAAAAATACCCCCAATAAAAGGATGACCGGTGTTGGGACACCCCCTATATAGAGAGAATACAATATTAGCACAAGGGACAATATCCTTACATAACTTCTCCAGTTCATGTTTTCACCGCGCCTCAAATCAAAGACATTAAATATCCTGCACAAAAAGTCACCGTAGATCAGGAGCTTTAAATAAGTGTTCCATTATTAAGAATAACAGCGCTCGGATATAGTTAGATTTCTTTCTTTTTTACCTTTATCTCCATCCGTTTCTTTTTAACGTGAAGTATCTTTTTCAGCTCAACCGTCGAATCCTCTTCAAGCCTATAGTTTTCCATGGGCACGTTCGGGAGCCGGCCGTTCACCTCGTAGATGTAGTAGCCTTCCTCGCCGTCGATGCTTGTAACAAAACCCCGCTCGTCCGCCCGCTCAACCGTCACACCTGCAACCTGCGTTAGCGCGTCGATTATGCTCGCACCCTGCTTAACCTCGACAACAGACTCGTCGCTGAAAAAATCCAAGAGCCCATAGAGCACGTCTGGGCGCGCCCTGAGAACCTGCGTTCTGCCAAAGGTTTTCTTCGATAGCAGCCCCCGGCTCTCAAGCATCTTGCAGTGCTTAGACGCCTGGGCAACAGATATCCCAAACTCCCTGGCAATCCCTGAGATATGCATCTCCCGCTTCATAAGGGTTTTAAGGATTTCCCGTCTTGTACGGCTTTTAAGTACAGAGAATAGATCAGCGTTTTCCATTTTAGTTAACAACCCTTTCTTTTGCAGACAGGATAAATAGTTTTTCAATGAGGGCCTTTAAAAATGATGGCTGTAATAAGATTGTGGTGATGAAAAATTCAAGGCAAAGTCTACATTGTCGGCGCGGGACCAGGCAACCCGGAGCTTCTCACAGTTAAGGCTGCGAGGCTTATTCGTGATGCAGATGTTCTCATCTACGACAGGCTGGTGAACCCAGAGATACTGCTGGGCGCGAAACATGGTGCCAAGCTCATATTCGTGGGAAAAGAGCCTGGGCGCCACATCATAGATCAGGAGGAGATTAATCGGATAATAATCGCTGAATCCGCTGAATGCGAGGTTGTTGTTCGGCTTAAAGGCGGGGATCCCTTTGTCTTCGGACGGGGCGGGGAGGAGGCGCGCGAGCTTAGAAGATATGGAATCGAATTTGAGGTTGTGCCGGGTGTGACCTCTGCTATAGCTGTTCCAGAGGCAGCGGGGATACCGATAACCGACCGGCGTGTGGCATCAAGCTTTACAATTATCACTGGGCACCGGGCAGCGCACACAGGGCGAAAAGGGGTGGATCTGAGCCGTGTTGAATCTGACACAATAATCCTTCTTATGGGCCTTGGAAACCTGGAGCATATTACAAGTGAACTAATGAAAAAACGCTCTCCCAAAACGCCTGTTGCAGTGATTCAGCAGGGCACTACAAAAAATGAGAAGGTTGTAACCGGAACGCTTGAGGATATTGTAGACAAGGTTTTAGAAGAAAAGATCCGGGCGCCAACTATAATCGTGATAGGCGAGGTTGTGAATCTGAGAAGAGAGAGTGCACCCTAGCCAGTCTGCTGCTCCTCTTCACCCAATGTAGAGAGAGGGATAATATAGACCGAGCCCTCCGCCAGGCCATCCATAACAAGGGATTCAACTCCGAAAACAGCCATGATATTCTCTGCCGTTAAAACCGATTTCGGAGCGCCCAACGCATAGATTTCGCCCCTATGCAGAAGCATCATTTCATCACAGTATCGGGCCGCGAGATTAATGTCGTGAATCGCCATAACAGCCGTTATCCCTCTGTGTAAGACCGCGTTTTTTATTAGCGCCATGACCTCGAGCTGATTTTTAATATCCAGATTCGCCGTGGGCTCGTCGAGAAGCAGCACATTCGGCTCCTGAGCAAGTGCTTTGGCAATCACCACCTTCTGGCGTTCACCGCCGCTGAGAGTTGTTACCAAACGGTCTTTTAAATCTTCTGTGTGGGTAAGCCTCATTGCATCAGCAGCGATAGTGCGATCAGCCCGGCTTTCTTTTTCAAACCGCCCAATATGAGGTGTCCTGCCCATTAGCACGAATTCATATGCTGTGAAATCAAATCCCACACCCGTGTCCTGGGGAACAACAGCGAGGTTTCTTGCTATCTCCCTACTTGTGAAAGACCCGATGTCAGAGCCATTCAGATAGACAACGCCCGATCTAGGCTTCAGAATGTTTGAAAGCGTTTTGAGAAGTGTGGTCTTGCCTGAGCCGTTCGGCCCGATTACGCCGAGAAGCGAGGCCTCCCCTGGAGCGAGGCTTATGCCTTTGAGAATCCGCATTTCACCGTAGCAGACTTCCAGGTCTTTTGCAGCGATTTTCATAGGCTCCTCCGCCGTGTTCTAAGCAGATAGATGAAGAAAGGCGCGCCGAAAAAAGCGGTTATCACGCCTACCGGTATCTCCGCCGGAGCGAGAATTGTTCTAGCCAGAATGTCAGATGAGAGCAGAAATATCGCGCCGATCAAGGCCGACGCCGGCAGCAGGACTCGGTGGTCCGGGCCTACCAGAAGCCGGGTCACATGGGGTATGATTAGCCCTACAAAGCCGATTGTTCCGGCAAAGGCCACTGAAACCCCTGCAAGCAGCGATGCAGACACTAGGATTATCTTTTTTAGAACTGTAACATCGATTCCAAGATGCTGGGCTGGTTCCTCACCGAGTAGCAGCGCATTCAGGTCGCGGGCGAAAAGCTGTAGCACAGCAAAGCTTAGGATAAAAACTGGTGTAATGATTGCGATCTTCGGCCAGCTGCTCGCCCAGAGCCCGCCCATGAGCCAGAAGATTATCTGATGCAGCGCCTCGCCCGCGGTGTAGAGCAGAAACGATGTGATTGCCGAGAAGAAGTATGCCACGGCAATTCCTGATAAGAGCAGGGTTTCTACAACCACACCAGTTTCGGTCTTTGCAATGTTGTATACGATGAAGGCTGCTGCCGTTGCTCCGGTGAATGCTAGAACAGGAAGTGACAGCAGGCCGCCGAGTCCGAGTAGAATCGCGGTGCTTGCGCCCAGTGCCGCGCCTGAGGATATGCCTACTACATATGGGTCGGCCATGGGATTTTTAAAGAGGCTTTGTATCACCACGCCTGACACTGCAAGCGACGCTCCGATAAGCGCGGCCTGGATCGCACGGGGAAGCCTGAGCAGGAGGATTATCACCTCAGCCGAAACCGGTGCGCCCTGGCCCTGTGAAACCGGCACCAAGGGCAGCCGTGATAGTATGATTCGAAATATGGTTTGAACCTCGATTTTCGCAGGACCGATTGAAACTGAGAGCAGCAGCACAACTAGAAGGATAAGGCTTAATAAGGCGATTGTAAGCCTCCAGTTGTTGAGTCGGTGGGAGTGCATTTTACACCCAGCCCTCTTGTTTTTTCACAGCCTCTATGACAGCCGCTTTCACCGTTCGGCCTATGAGCCCGCCCAAAACTGTCCCAGTGCCTGAAAACTCGTATGCTCTGCCTTGTGCGGTGGCTGCCACAACGACTGTGTCTGTTGTAGTCCCTGTGGCGGGCAGGTCGCTGCCCTGGCCTTTCACGCCAAGTTCTAGTAGCGCCGCGGTCTTAGCCTCTGTGGCTGTGATGATTGCGCCTGCCATCGCCGACTCTTTGAGCACTCCTTCAATCAACAGGATGATGTTTATAGTCCCTGCACCACTATCAGATGCCTCCAATGTCTCGCCTGCGGCCGCAGCGTTTGAAACACCGCCGGTCACAACTGCGCACACCTGGTGGTCATTGCTGCATTCATTTTTCACAGCGAGATTATCAAGGTCTGCCGCTGTCATCAGCCCAACCGTCGCCTCATGGTCAAGCCCTAGCCTGCGGGCGACTTCTTTTAAAAACAGCTCCGGCGAG